>NZ_JBEXNT010000025.1:0-80104 GCF_040611255.1 Kitasatospora sp. NPDC002965
GTGGTGTTGCCGGGTACTGCGGTTCCAACCGTACGTGGACGCACACGGAGGTGCGGGGCGGCTCTCGGCCCGCCGGGGCGGGCGGGGTCAGAACCGGGCGGTCTCCCGGTAGATGCCCCACTCGTCGCGCAGCGCGTTGCAGATCTCGCCCAGGGTCGCCTCGGCCCGCACCGCGTCCAGCATCGGCGGGATCATCGACGCACCGGACCGCGCGGCGGCCAGCATCGCGTCCAGCCCGGCCCGGACCGCGGCGTCGTCCCGGGCCGCCTTGCGTGCGCCCAGCACCCGCACCTGCTCGCGTTCCACCTCGTGGCTGACCCGCAGGATCTCCAGCTCGGGGGTGACGCTGCGCGGGTGGCAGTTGACGCCGACGACCCGCTTCTCCCCCTTCTCCACCCCCTGCTGGTACTGGAAGGCCGCCTCGGCGATCTCGCCGGTGAACCAGCCGTCCTCGATCCCGCGCAGGATGCCGGAGGTGATCGGGCCGATCTCGTGGTCGTCCCGGCCCTTGTCGAGGATCTTCCGGAAGATCTCCTCGGCCTGCTGCTCGATCCGGTCGGTGAGCGCCTCGACGTACCAGGAGCCGCCCAGCGGGTCGGCCACGTTGGTGATGCCGGTCTCCTCCATCAGCACCTGCTGGGTGCGCAGGGCGATCTCGGCGGCCTGCTCGGAGGGCAGCGCCAGGGTCTCGTCCAGCGCGTTGGTGTGCAGCGAGTTGGTGCCGCCGAGCACCGCCGAGAGCGCCTCGACGGCGGTGCGGACGACGTTGTTGTACGGCTGCTGGGCGGTGAGCGAGACGCCGGCGGTCTGGGTGTGGAACCGCAGCCACTGCGCCTTGTCGGTCTTCGCGCCGAACCGGTCGCGCATCCACCGGGCCCAGATCCGCCGGGCGGCGCGGAACTTGGCGATCTCCTCGAAGAAGTCCAGGTGCGCGTCGAAGAAGAAGGAGAGGCCGGACGCGAAGTCGTCCACGTCCATGCCCCGGGAGAGGCCCAGCTCGACGTAGCCGAAGCCGTCGGCCAGGGTGTACGCCAGCTCCTGCGCGGCCGTGGCCCCGGCCTCGCGGATGTGGTAGCCGGAGACCGAGAGCGGCTTGTACGCCGGGATGCCCTCGGCGCAGTACTGCATGAGGTCGCCGATCAGGCGCAGGTGCGGCTCCGGGGCGAAGAGCCACTCCTTCTGGGCGATGTACTCCTTGAAGATGTCGGTCTGCAGGGTGCCGTTGAGCACCGCCGGGTCGACGCCCTGGCGCTCGGCGGCGACCAGGTACATGCAGAAGACCGGGACGGCCGGGCCGCTGATCGTCATCGAGGTGGTGACCTCGCCCAGCGGGATGCCGCCGAACAGCACCTCCATGTCGGCGGCCGAGTCGATGGCCACGCCGCAGTGGCCGACCTCGCCGAGCGACTTCGGGTCGTCGGAGTCGTACCCCATCAGCGTGGGCATGTCGAAGGCGACCGAGAGGCCGCCGCCGCCGGCCTCCAGGATCATCCGGTACCGCTCGTTGGTCTGCTGGGCGTTGCCGAAGCCGGCGAACTGGCGGATGGTCCAGGTCCGGCCGCGGTAGCCGGTCGGGTGCAGGCCCCGGGTGTACGGGTACTCGCCCGGCCAGCCGATCCGCTCGAATCCCTCGTAGGCCTGCCCGGGGGCCGGCCCGTAGACGGGCTCGACCTCGTCCCCGGAGAGGGTGGTGAAGTCCGCGTCCCGCTTGCGGGCGCTGTCGTACCGCTGCTGCCAGCGCTGACGTCCGCGCTCGATCTCCTCGGCGTCCATGACCCCGAACTCCGCTCCGTACGGCCGCCGCACCAGCGGGCGACACTGCTGTTAGGACGTCCTACTAATTTACTCGGACGTCCTAGTAATTGTCGACGGACGTCCGGTACGACATGCGGGGAATTCGGCGGCTTGACGGGCGGCCCTCGGACGGAACGGGGTGCGGCACGGGGTGCGGCACGCACGAGGGCGCCCTCCCCGACGGGGGAGAGCGCCCTGTGGAACACCTGCGGTCAGACGCCCGCGGGCTGGCGGGCGGCGTCACCGGACGGCAGCTTCGCGGCGGCCTCGGCGACCACCCTGCGCTCCGCGACGAAGGAGGCGAACGGGATGCAGCCGGCGGCCAGGGTCAGGATCATCCGGCCCAGCGGCCACTTGAGCTTCTGCCCGAGCATGAAGGTCACCACGAAGTACCCGATGTAGAGGTAGCCGTGCAGCATCGCCACGTACGTGGTCGCGTCCTCGGCCGCGTCGAAGCCGTACTTCGCCACCATGAAGCCGCAGAACACCAGCAGAGCCGCACCGGTCGCAATGGCCAGGGCCCGGTACCAGCCCAGCAGGGGGGTCGCCTTCATATCTTCAATCGCCTCGCTCGGCAGGATCGGGGGGCACGCCCGTTCCGCGCACCGCTCCCACGAGGGTAGCCGCCCTCACGCCCCGCCCCGCGCAGGCCCCTCGGCCTCCGACTCGTCGAAGTCGCCGGCCGCCACCCGCAGCGGACGCAGCAGGTCGAACACCTCGCGGCACTGGTCCGCGTCGTACTCCTCCAGGCCGAACTCCACCGACATCAGCCCGCGGGTGGCCTCCTCGACGACCTCGCGGCCGCGCGCGGTGATCGTCGCGAGCACGCCGCGGCCGTCCAGCGGATTGGGGCGGCGGGCGACCAGGCCGGCCCGCTCCAGGCGGTCGACCGTGTTGGTGACGCTGGTCGGGTGGACCATCAACCGCTCGCCGACCTTGGAGAGCGAGAGCTCGCCGGTCCGGCTGAAGGTGAGCAGCACCAGCGCCTCGTAGCGGGCGAAGGTCAGTCCGTACGGCTTGAGGACCGCGTCCACGCGGGCGAGCAGGATCTGGTGGGCGCGCATGATCGAGGTGATCGCCGCCATCGAGGGGACGGCTCCCCAGCGGCGGGTCCACAGCTCGTCGGCGCGGGCGATCGGATCGAAGTCGAGTGCGAGGGGCTTGGCCACGCCCTTACCGTACCGGCGGGTGGGGCTGGTGCTACCAGGCGTCCTGATGGTGGACAAGTGCGACACGTGGCGGGATCACGCCAGCCGGTCCACCAGGTCCGGACCAGGACGTTGCGCGGATGTGAACCCCCGCCAACCCGCAGGCCGGGTCCGGTGGTTGGCCGACGAACCGGCGTCCGGCCCGGGATCAGGCCTCGGTTCGGGCGGTAACCCGCCGCGCGAAGGGTGATCCGTCCCCTTTTGTCGCCCTGTTCACGATCCGCCGCATTGGCGAGACCTGGCCAATCGATGAAGCAGACCTGTCATTTCACTTGTTGGATTGTCATGCTTTCGCCCAGCCCCGTCCGGCGATCACCGCCCCCACTCACCGGTGACCGCCGGGGACCGCACGGAGCAGCACGTCAGCGCCCGTTCCGCCCCTCAGGTGCCAACCCCGGCACCCCGGAGCGAGGTGCGACCGCGCACACGCGGTTTTCCGGAAGGACCTGTACGTGAAGCGAAAGCTCGCAGCCGGCGCCGTACTCTCCGCCACCGCCCTCCTCACCGGCGTCATCCAGGTGAGCACCGCGGCCCAGGCCACCCCGACCCCGTCCGCCCAGGCGCAGGCCGCGCAGCACCGCGCCGACCTGATCGCGCTGGCGGGCGGCCAGTCCGGCCCGCTGGCCGGGGCGCTCGCCCTGGGCGGCCAGGAGACGCTGGTCGCCAAGGACGCCGTCGTGGACGCCAACGGCACCCGACACCTCCGCTTCGAGCGCACCTTCGCCGGCCTCCCCGTGCTCGGCGGCGACCTGGTGGTGCACCAGGCGCCCGACGGCGCGGTGAAGGCGGTCGACAAGGCCGTCGCCGCGCAGATCTCGGTGCCCAGCCTGACCCCCGGGATCCCCGCCGACCAGGCCGCCTCGCAGGCCACCGGCGCGGTGCAGTCCACCGTCGGCATAGCCGCCGACAAGGACGAGTCCCCGGTGACCGAGGTCCGCCGGGCGGGCGCCGCCCAGCTGGTCGTCTGGGCCGCCGACGGCAACCCGCGCCTGGCGTACCGGACCACCGTCGAGGGCCTCCGCGCCGACGGCACCCCGAGCAGCCAGCTGCTGGTCACCGACGCCGCCACCGGTCAGGTGCTCTCCAGCCACGAGCAGGTGCAGACCGCCTCCGGCACCGGCACCGGCGTCTTCGTCGGCAACGTCCCGCTGACCACCTCCACCGCGAGCGGCGGCTACTCGCTGAAGGACGCCTCCCGCGGCGGACAGTCCACCAGCGACCTCAAGGGCAGGACCTCCGGGTCGGGCACGCTGCTCACCGACGCCGACAACACCTGGGGCGACGGCACCGCCGCCAACCGCCAGTCGGCCGCCGTGGACGCGCAGTTCGGCGCCGCGGCCACCTGGGACTACTACAAGAACAGCTTCGGCCGCAACGGCATCAAGAACAACGGCGTCGGCGCCACCAGCCGCGTCCACTACGGCAAGAACTACGTCAACGCGTTCTGGAACGACTCCTGCTTCTGCATGACCTACGGCGACGGCGACGGCAACACGCACCCGCTGACCGCACTGGACGTCGCGGGCCACGAGATGACCCACGGCGTCACCTCGGCCACCGCCGGCCTCAACTACTCGGGCGAGTCCGGCGGCCTCAACGAGGCCACCTCGGACATCTTCGGCACCATGGTCGAGTGGTACGCCAACCTCCCCGCCGACAAGCCGGACTACCTGATCGGCGAGAAGATCGACATCAACGGCGACGGCACGCCGCTGCGCTACATGGACAAGCCCTCCAGGGACGGCGGATCGGCCGACTCCTGGTCCTCGGGCGTCGGCAGCCTGGACGTCCACTACTCCTCGGGCGTCGGCAACCACTTCTTCTACCTGCTGGCCGAGGGCAGCGGCGCGAAGGTGATCAACGGCGTCAGCTACAACAGCCCGACCTCCAACGGCTCGACCGTCACCGGGATCGGCCGCACCAAGGCCGCGGCGATCTGGTACCGCGCGCTGACCGTCTACTTCACCTCCACCACCAACTACAAGGCGGCCCGCGCCGGCACCCTCAGCGCCGCCAAGGACCTCTACGGCGCCGGCAGCACCGAGTACAACGCGGTGGCCGCCGCGTGGAGCGGCGTCAACGTCAACTGACGTCCGCGTGCCGGGCGCCCGGGGTCCTCACTGGGAGGGGAGGCCCCGGGCGTCCGGCGTTCCCGGACCTCCGCCACCGGCGGCCGCCGGGCGTCCACGCGCCGCCCGTACGCGCGAGCGCCGGGGGCGCGGGCACGGGCGCGCGGTAGCAACGGCCGCCGGGCCCGGCAAGGCCCGTCGGCTGGCGGGATCCCGCCAGCCGGACGAACCGTCCCGAACCGGACACTCGGCGCTCCGTCACCTCCCGCACCTGCGCGTGGCGGGACCTGGCCAATCGCCGGCCGCACCCTGTTCTTTCACAACCTGCATTGTCATGCTTCTGACCACGCCCCGTCGGGCGGCCGTCGCCCCCACCCATCGACGGACCGCCAGGCCGCACGGGACAGCACGTCAACGCCCTACCGCCCCACGGCGCCAACCCCGGTGCCCCGGTATGCGGCGTGACCGCGCACCCGCGGTTTCGTGGAAGGAACCCCGTACGTGAAGCGAAAGCTGACAGCCGGCGCCGTACTCTCCGCCACCGCTCTGCTGGCCGGCGCCATCCAGGTCGCCGCCGCCCCCGCCCAGGCCGCGCCCCCCGCGCCGGTCCAGCAGCGGGAAGCCCTGATCGCCCTGGCCGGCCAGCAGGCCGCGCCGCTCGCCCAGGCCCTCGCGCTCGGCGGCCAGGAGACGCTGGTCGTCAAGGACGCCATCGTCGACGCCAACGGCACCCGGCACCTGCGCTACGACCGGACGTTCGCCGGCCTGCCGGTGCTCGGCGGCGACCTGATCGTGCACCAGAAGGCCAACGGGACGATCACCTCCGTCGACCGCGCCTTCGACGGCCGGCTCTCGCTGCCGAGCCTCACCCCCGCGCTCTCCGCCGGCACGGCCTCCACCCAGGCGGTCGACTCGGTCCGGGCCACCGTCGGCATCGCCGCCGACGCGGACGAGATCCCGGTCAGCCGGGTCGACGGCGCGAGCCCGCCCACCCTGGTCGTCTGGGCGGGCGACGGCAGCCCCCGCCTCGCCTACCAGACGGTGGTCCACGGCGAGCGGGCCGACGGCACCCCGAGCAGCCAGCGGCTGATCACCGACGCCGCCAGCGGCAAGGTGCTCTCCACCCACGAGGAGGTGCAGACCGCGACCGGCACCGGCAAGGGCGTCCACGTCGGCTCGGTCACCCTGACCACCACCCAGAGCGGCTCCACCTACCAGCTCAAGGACGCGTCCCGGGGCAACCAGTGGACCGGGAACGCGAAGAACGGCAACGCGCTGTACACCGACGCGGACAACAACTGGGGCAACGGCCTCGCCTCCGACACCCAGTCGGCCGCGGTGGACGCGCAGTTCGGTGCCAGCGCCACCTGGGACTACTTCAAGAACACCTTCAACCGCAACGGCATCAAGAACAACGGTGTCGGCGCGAGCAGCCGGGTCCACTACGGCAACGCGTACGTCAACGCGTTCTGGCAGGACTCCTGCTTCTGCATGACCTACGGCGACGGCACCGGCAACTCGAACCCGCTGACCGCCATCGACGTGGCCGGCCACGAGATGGCCCACGGCGTCACCTCCGCCACCGCCAACCTCACCTACTCCGGCGAGTCCGGCGGCCTCAACGAGGCCACCTCGGACATCTTCGGCACCCTGGTCGAGTGGTACGCCAATCTGCCGGTGGACGTGCCGGACTACCTGATCGGCGAGAAGATCAACATCTTCGGCAACGGCCAGCCGCTGCGCTACCTGGACAAGCCCTCCAAGGACGGCTCGTCCAAGGACTCCTGGTACTCCGGCATCGGCGGCATCGACGTCCACTACTCCTCGGGCGTCGCGAACCACTTCTTCTACCTCCTCTCGGAGGGCAGCGGCGCCAAGGTGATCAACGGCGTCAGCTACAACAGCCCGACCTCCAACGGCTCCACGATCACCGGCATCGGCCGCGCCAAGGCCGGGGCGATCTGGTACCGCGCGCTGACCACCTACTTCACCTCCAGCACCAACTACAAGGCGGCCCGCACCGGCACGCTGAACGCCGCCAAGGACCTCTACGGCGCCGGCAGCACCGAGTACAACACCGTGGCCGCGGCCTGGAGCGCGGTGAACGTCAACTAGCGGTGAACGTCAACTAGTCGCCACCGGACCACTCCCGGAAAAGCGACAGGCTGCCGGGGCCCACTGGGAGAGGGGGCCCCGGCAGCCTGTCGGCGTTCGCGGCGGGGTCGGACCGGTCGGCGGCTCAGGCCGTGACGGGCTTCCCGACCGGGCCGCCGGCGCGCTCCTCCTTGGCGAGCATGCGCTCGGCGACGAAGCCGCCGCCGGGGAGCACCGAAAGGATGAACAGCACGGCGCCGCGCTTGACGTCCCACTTCTGCGCCTGCCAGGCCATGATCCAGAAGACCACGTACAGGATGAAGAGGATCCCGTGGATCATGCCCATCACGGGCACGCCGTTGAAGCTGGTGGTGCGCTTCAGCACCGAGCACAGCAGCAGGAGGAGGAAGGAGACCCCTTCGGGGCCGGAGACCAGGCGCAGGCGGTGGACGGCGCTGCTGTTCACGATGGGTACCTCGATGCGGGGGTCGGAGATCACTTGTGAATCGACTCACAAGCGTCCGGCCCATTATCACCGAGCACATGTCCGGGTCCTCGGCCGGGGTCCGGAGCAGGGGTGCGGCGCAGGGGTGCGGAGCCGGGTCCGGAGCGGAGTCCGGACCCCCGCTTTGTCCCAGATGCGTACCAGAACACCCCCACCCCCTCCCCCGGGCCGCCCGCGGCCCGCTAGATTGCGCCCGTGGCACAGTTTCGACTCCAGGGGTCCAAGGTGCTCGCCGTCGACATGACGGGCGACGCCGTGAAGGCCAGAAACGGCTCAATGGTCGCGTACACCGGCCAGATGGGCTTCAAGAAGCTCAGCGGCGGCGGCGACGGCCTACGGGGCATGGTGACCCGCCGGTTGACCGGCGAGCAGATGACGGTCATGGAGGTGAAGGGACAGGGCACCTGCTACTTCGCCGACCGCGCGACCGAGATCAACCTCGTGCGGTTGAACGGCGAGACGCTGTACGTCGAGTCCGACAACCTGCTCTGCACCGAGGCGACGCTGAAGACCGGTACCAGCTTCACCGGACTGAACGGCGTCTCCTCCGGCAACGGCCTGTTCACCACCAAGGTCGAGGGCCACGGCTGGGCCGCGGTCACCTCCAAGGGGCCGGCGATCATCCTCCGGGTCACCCAGGGCATGCCCCTGCGGGTCGACCCGGGTGCGTACGTGGCGCACACCGGCAACCTCAACCGCTCCATCAAGTCGGGCGCCGGCTGGAGCACCTTCATCGGCGAGGGCGGCGGCGAGGCCGTGCAGGTCGAGTTCGCCGGCGAGGGCCTGGTCTACGTGCAGCCGTCCGAGAAGCTGACCGTCGGGGGCGACGTCTGATGGCGTTCACGAAGATCAACAGCAAGATGATCGAAGCCGTGGTCGTTCCCGGCCAGCGGCTGTTCAGCCAGCGCGGCGCGATGCTCGCGTACCGCGGCGAGGTCCGGTTCACGCCGAACATCACCGGCGGGCAGGGCGGGGTCATGTCGATGATCGGCCGCCGGGTGGCCAACGAGGACACCCCGCTGATGAGCGTCGAGGGCCACGGCAGCGTGATGTTCGGCCACGGCGGCCACCACGTGCAGGTCATCGACCTCACCGGCGACACCCTGTACGTCGAGGCGGACCGGCTGCTGGCCTTCGAGGGCTCGCTCCAGCAGTCCACCATGTTCATGGGCTCGCAGGGCGGCGTGATGGGCATGGTCCGCGGCCAGGTGACCGGACAGGGCCTGTTCACCACCAAGCTGGACGGCCACGGCGCGGTGGCGGTGATGGCGCACGGCGGCGTCTTCGAGCTGCCGATCACCCCGCACCAGCCGGTGTTCGTCGACCCGCAGGCCTACGTCGCGCACCGCGGCCAGGTCCAGAACAAGCTGTCCACCGCGCTGGGGTGGCGCGACATGATCGGGCGCGGCTCCGGCGAGGCGTTCCAGCTGGAGCTGTCCGGGAACGGCGCGGTGTACGTGCAGGCGAGCGAGGAGAAGCTCTGATGTCCTACCCGCCGCAGCCCCCGTACGGGCAGGACCCGTACGGGCAGCCCACCCAGCCCGGCTACCCGCAGCCCGGCTACCCCCAGCAGGGGCAGCCCTACCCGCCGCAGGGGTACCCGCAGCAGGGACAGCCCTACCCGCCGCAGCCCCCGCCGGGCTACCCGCAGCAGGGGTACCCGCCGCCCCCGCAGCAGGGCTACCCGGCCCAGCCGCCGCAGCAGTACGCCCAGGAGCAGTTCGGCGGCGCCCAGGCCCCGCTGCCCAAGGCCCAGGACGGCTCCGGCCCGGTGGTGCACGACGTGCACAGCCTGCCGGTCAACGACAACGTCAACCCGTACGCCTTCTCGGTGGACCTCAACGGGTCGTACTTCCTGCAGAAGGGCAAGATGATCGCCTACTACGGCGACATCTCCTTCAAGGGCGTCGGCGCCGGCGCGATCGACCGGATGCTCGGGCAGCACTTCAACTCGCCGATGCACGCGGCGGACTGGGTGGTCGCCGAGGGCCGGGGCAAGCTGCTGCTGGCCGACCGCGCCTTCGACCTGAACTCCTACGACCTGGAGGAGGGCAACCTGACGGTCCGCTCGGGCAACCTCCTCGCGTACGAGCCCACACTGCGGCTCAAGCAGTCGATCATCCCCGGGTTCCTCACCCTGATCGGCAGCGGCAAGTTCGTCGCCGCCTCCAACGGACCGGTGCACTTCGTCGAGCCGCCGATCCGGGTGGACCCGCAGGCACTGGTGGGCTGGGCGGACTGCCCGGCGCCGTGCCACCACTACGACCACGACTACATGCACGGGGTGATCGGCGGCATCCGCCGGCTGACCGGGCTGGGCGGGGCGTCCGGCGAGGAGCACCAGTTCGAGTTCATCGGCGCCGGCCAGGTGCTGCTGCAGTCGACCGAGGTGCTGATGGCCGAGCGCGCGGTCGGCCAGGTGCACGCCGAGGCCGGCGTGCCGATGGGCGGGGTGCCGCCGCAGCACGCCCAGGGCCACGGGGGCCCGAACGTGCCGGGCCTCGGTAACCTGGGCGACCTCGGACGCCGCTTCGGACTCTGAGCCGCCCTGGCCGGATCCGTACGCCGGCGTTCGTGAACGCCGGTAAATTCGTACAACATTGAACTAATTGGGGTATGCTGTGTCCATGGACACGCACACGATCGCCCCGGCCGACGTCTCCTCCTCGCAGCCCGCGGGCCCCGAGGAGGAGACCCCCTGGCTGTCCTCCCGGGAGCAGCGGTTGTGGCGGGCCCACCTGGAGGTCGCCAAGCTGCTCGACTACCAGCTCGGCCGCGAACTCCAGCCGCACAGCCTGGCGATCAACGACTACGAGATCCTGGTCGTGCTCTCCGAAGCCCCCGAGCGCCGGATGCGGATGACCGACCTCGCCACCGCGACCCTCCAGTCCAAGAGCCGGCTCTCGCACCAGATCACCCGGATGGAGAACGCCGGCCTGGTGCTGCGGCAGGAGTGTCCGGGCGACCGCCGCGGCCTGTACGCCCACCTCACCGAGCAGGGCTGGGAGACCATGCAGCGGGTCGCCCCGGACCACGTCCGCAGCGTCCGGGCGCACTTCATCGACCGTTTCACGCCCGAGCAGCTGGACGCGATGTACGAGGCGCTCGCCCCGGTGGCCGAGCACCTGCGCGGGCTCCGCGGCCGTTCCTGACCCGGCCCCCGAACCACCGCGCGACACGGAACCGCCGCGCGGGACGGAACGAACCGCCGCGCGGGCCGAAGGCCGGCGCCCCGCACGAGGGGTGCCGGCCTTCCGCACGGACCGGTCAGGCCGCCGTGAGCCCCGCGACCAGCCGGTCGGCCGCCCCGTACGGGTCCAGCTCCCCGGCCACCACCCGCTCGGCCAGGGTCGTCAGGTGCCGGTCGCCGCGCAGGTCGCCGATCCGGGCGCGGAGCGCGGCCAGCGCGATCGCCTCGATCTCGTCGGCCGCCCGGCGGCGGCGGCGCACGGCCAGCTCACCGTGCTCGTCCAGCCAGGCGCGGTGCTTCTCCAGCGCCTCGACCACCTCGTCCACGCCCTCGCCCCGGGCCGCGACGGTCTTCACGATCGGCGGCCGCCAGTCCCCCGGCTCGCGCGGCCCGCCGAGGCCGAGCATGTGGTTCAGCTCCCGGGCGGTGGCGTCGGCGCCGTCCCGGTCGGCCTTGTTGACCACGAAGAGGTCGCCGATCTCCAGGATCCCGGCCTTGGCGGCCTGGATGCCGTCGCCCATGCCGGGGGCGAGCAGCACCACGGTGGTGTCGGCCTGCGCGGCGATCTCCACCTCGGACTGGCCGACACCGACCGTCTCGACCAGGATGACGTCGCAGCCGGCCGCGTCGAGCACGCGCAGCGCCTGCGGGGCGGTCCAGGAGAGGCCGCCCAGGTGGCCCCGGGTGGCCATCGAGCGGATGAACACCTCGGGGTCGGTCGCGTGGTCCTGCATCCGGACCCGGTCCCCGAGCAGCGCGCCGCCGGAGAACGGCGAGGACGGGTCGACCGCCAGCACCCCCACCCGCTTGCCCAGCCGCCGGTAGGCGGAGACCAGCGCCGAGGTGGAGGTGGACTTGCCCACGCCCGGCGAGCCGGTCAGCCCGACGGTGTAGGCGCGCCCGGCGTACGGCGCCAGCGCGGCCATCACCTCGCGCAGTTCGGGTGCGGCGTTCTCGACCAGCGAGATCAGTCGGGCTACCGCCCGCGGACGGCCCTGCCGGGCCTGCTCGACCAGCGTCGGCACATCGATCATGGGTAGCTGCTCCTTGCGCCGAAGGGCTGCGGCCCGCTTGTGGCGGTCCGCAGCCCCTGAGTGGGTTTCCTGTGACGGGTCAGGCCTTGGGAACCCGGACGATCAGCGCGTCGCCCTGGCCGCCGCCACCGCAGAGCGCGGCCGCGCCGACACCGCCGCCGCGGCGCTGGAGCTCCAGCGCGAGGTGCAGCACCACCCGTGCGCCGGACATGCCGATCGGGTGCCCGAGCGCGATCGCGCCGCCGTTGACGTTGACGATCTCCGACGACACCCCCAGGTCCTTGGTCGACTGGTGGGCGACGGCGGCGAAGGCCTCGTTGATCTCGATCAGGTCGAGGTCCCCGACGGCGATGCCCTCCTTGGCGACCGCGTGCCGGATCGCGTTGGACGGCTGCGACTGCAGCGAGTTGTCCGGGCCCGCGACGTTGCCGTGCGCGCCGATCTCGGCGATCCAGCTCAGGCCCAGCTCCTCGGCCTTGGCCTTGCTCATCACGACCACGGCCGCGGCGCCGTCCGAGATCTGCGAGGAGGTGCCGGCGGTGATGGTGCCGTCCTTGGTGAAGGCCGGGCGCAGCCGGGCCAGGCCCTCGGCGGTGGTGTCGGCGCGGATGCCCTCGTCCTGGCTGAACAGGACCGGCTCGCCCTTGCGCTGGGGGACGGCCACCGGGACGATCTCGGCGTCGAAGACGCCGTCCGCCTGGGCCTTGGCGGCGCGCTGGTGCGAGGCGGCCGCGATCTCGTCCTGGACCTCGCGCGGGATGCCCAGCCGGGCGTTGTGCTTCTCGGTGGACTCGCCCATCGGGATGTTCTCGTAGGCGTCGGTCAGGCCGTCGTGGGCCATCGAGTCGAGCAGCTCGATCGCGCCGTACTTGTAGCCCTCGCGGGACTTCGGCAGCAGGTGCGGGGCGTTGGTCATGGACTCCTGGCCGCCCGCCACCACGATGTCGAACTCGCCGGCCCGGATCAGCTGGTCGGCCAGGGCGATGGCGTCCAGACCCGAGAGGCACACCTTGTTGATGGTGAGCGCGGGGACGCTCAGCGGGATACCGGCCCTGACGGCGGCCTGGCGGGCCGGGATCTGGCCGGCGCCGGCCTGCAGCACCTGGCCCATGATCACGTACTGGACCTGGTCGCCCGTGACACCGGCCCGCTCCAGCGCCGCCTTGATCGCGAAGCCGCCGAGTTCGGCGCCGGAAAAGCCCTTGAGCGAACCGAGCAGCCGACCCATCGGGGTCCGTGCACCGGCAACGATCACAGAGGTGGTGTTGGTCATAGGACGGGCCCCTTCGCACGTCGTGGCCAGGTGAGGATGCCGCTCAATGTACTGACCTGCTACCCGCCCGTCACCGGACCGACCGTGTGATCGAGCGCACTGGCACCCTCCAGTCAACACCGTGTCAACCCGGTCCGGGTGAACCCTTGCCGCCGGGCCTCCCGTGTGAGCAGGCTCGCACCGGGATCGCTGGCGCCGCGGACCCGCATGCGCTGCACTGTTGCCGTCCTGTCACCCGCGCCGCATCCGGAGGCCACCGTGCTGACCCGTATCGACCACATCGGCATCGCCTGCCACGACCTCGACAAGACGGTCGAGTTCTACCGCTCCACCTACGGCTTCGAGGTGTTCCACAGCGAGGTCAACGAGGAGCAGGGCGTCCGCGAGGCCATGCTCAAGATCAACGACACCGGCGACGGCGGCGCCTCCTACCTCCAGCTGCTGGAGCCGATCCGCGAGGACTCCCCGGTCGGCAAGTGGCTGGCGAAGAACGGCGAGGGCGTCCACCACATCGCCTTCGGCACCGCCGACGTGGACACCGACTCCGAGGAGATCCGCGCCAAGGGCGTCCGGGTCCTCTACGAGGAGCCGCGGATCGGCTCGATGGGCTCCCGGATCACCTTCCTGCACCCGAAGGACTGCGGCGGCGTACTGACCGAGCTGGTCACCGCCGCGAAGCCGGGCGAGCACGAGGCCCACTGAGCGACGCCGGGTGCCGCCGGGCGGCGGCACCCGGCTCCTCCCCGCCGCTTCCCGGCCACTTCGGCGCCTCTCCCCGGCCCCGTTCCCGGCGACTCCTCCGGCACTCCCCGGGCCCCCCGGACGCCCGTCCGCCGCCGCGCCACCGCCCCTCCACGCTCATGACCCGTCGGTAACCTCGGGCGGCGAGCCGGAAAACCCCCACGCGGCCATTCCCCCGCAAGGCGCTCCCACTACAATGCCCAGGTGCGCGAAGACTCCGGGGGACGGGGACGACGGGCACGGCCGAAGACAGGCCCGTCCGCCCCGGTGGGAGGCCCGTCGCAGGGGAGTCCATTTCGCGGGCACGGCTGAACAGTCGCAAGACGGATCTGTCACCATTCTCCACAAGGCAAGAGTTCGCCCAGGAGTCCACCCGGACGGGGGAACGCGGATCGACCGCGCTCCCAAGCCCCGGACTCCCACGACCGCGGCAGGTGCCCCCAAGGACGGGGCCGCCCGCACGAGCGCGGATGCAAGGACCAGTCGGACCAGCGCCCGGACAACGGGAGCACCGGACCGGCCGGGTCGAGGACGCGACCAGGAGATGGATGGGACCGCGGAGTGCGGGGCTACGACCGCTACGAGGTTGACGACCACCTCTCCCAGTTCGAGGCCGACATGGATCGGACTCGGAAGGAACGGGAAAAGGCAGTCGAGCATGCCGAGGACCTCGCCTACCAGGTAGAGGTACTCCGGGCCAAGCTGCACGAGTCCCGTCGCATGCTGGCCCAGCCGCGCGCTTTCGACGCCGTTTCCGGCCAGGCCGAGCAGATGCTCCGCACTGCCGAGATGCAGGCGCAGCAGCTGCGCGCCGACGCGGAACGCCAGCTTCGCGACTCCCAGGCCGCCACCCAGCGCATCATGGCCGAGGCCGCCGAGCGCACGGCCCGGCTGGAGGCCGAGCTGGCCGCCCGCCGCCGCCAGCTGGAGGACGAGCTCGCCGAGCTGCGGCGCAGCGCCGAACAGCACGTCAACGAGAACGTCAACTGGGCCGAGCAGACCCGGGCCGGCACCGAGCAGGAGGCCCAGCGCCTCCTCCAGGACGCCCGCGCCGAGGCCGACCGGATGATGGCCGCTGCCCGCGCCGAGGCCACCGCCCTGGCCGACCAGGCCCGGGCGCAGACCGCCGCCGACGTCGACGCCGCCCGCGGCGAGGCCCACGCCGCCGCCGAGGCCGCCCTCCAGCGCGCCCACACCGACGCCGAGCGGATGCTGCGCGCCGCCTCCGAGCAGGCCCAGCAGGCCGGCGCCCAGGCCGCCGCCGACGTCGACGCCGCCCGCGGCGAAGCCCAGCAGCAGCTGGCCGCCGCGCACGTCGCCGCCGAACAGCAGCTGACCGTCGCCCACGCCGAGATCGGCCGGCTCAAGGAGGAGGCCTCCGCCGAGCAGGCCCGCGCCGAGCAGGCGCTCGCCCACGCCCAGGCGGAGATAGCGCGGCTGCGCGCCGAGGCGATCGCCGAGGCCGAGCGGGCCCGCCAGGAGGCCGCCGAACTGCGGGCCCGGGCCGAGGTCGCCGCCGAGCAGCTCCAGGCCGACGCCGAGGCCGCCGCCGAGCGGAAGGTCGCCGACGGCGAGGCCGCCAGCGAGCAGCGCTCGCAGACCGCCCGGGCCGAGGTCGCCCGGATGGTCGCCCAGGCCACCAAGGAGGCCGAGGCGATCCGCGCCGAAGCCTCCACCAAGCAGGCCCAGGCGGAAGCCGCCAAGGCCGCCGCCTCCGAGGAGAGCGAGCGGCTGCGCGCCACCGCCGAGTCGGTGGCCGGACAGCTGCGCGCCGAGGCCGAGGCCGCGATCGCCGAGCTGCGCGGCCAGGCCGAGCGGGACGTCGCCGAGCTTCGGGCGCACGCCGAGGCCACCGCCGCGCGGCTGCGCGGCGAGGCCGAGGAGGCCGGCCGGGCCGCCGGCGCCAAGGACGCCGCCGTCCACCTGGCCAAGGCCGCCAAGACCGCCGAGGAGATGCTGGCCCGGGCCGGCCGGGACGTCGAGGCGACCCGCACCGAGGCCACCACCGAGGCCGAACGGATCCGCACCGAGGCCGCCGCCGAGGCCGAGCGGCTGCGCGAGCAGGCCCGGGCGGCCGTCGAGGCCGCCCAGAACGCCGCCCTGGACGACGCCGCCGCCATCCGCGAGCGGATCCAGGAGATGCAGGACGAGGCCGCGCGGCTGCGCGCCGAGGCCGAGGAGCTTCGCGCCCAGGCCGCCGCCGAGGCCGACCGGGTGCGCGGCGAGGCCCGCCGGCAGGCCGCCCTGCAGATCGAGGAGTCGGCGAAGAACGCCGAGGAGCTGCTCACCAAGGCCAAGTCCGACGCGGACGAGCTCCGCGCGGGCGCGGCCGGCGAGATCGAGCGCCTGCGCGCGCAGGCCAAGGAGCAGGCCGCCGAGACCCAGGGGCGGGCCGAGCAGACCCTGGAGCGGGCCCGCACGGAGGCCGCGAAGATCACGGCCACGGCCGAGCAGCAGGGCCGGGGCGCGCTCACCGCGGCCAAGGCCGCGGCTGCCGAGAACCGGGCCGCCGCCGAGCGCGAGACAGCCGAACTGCGCCGCGAGGCACACGAGTTCGACCAGCGGGTGCGTGCCGAGGCGGGCACCGCCGCGGAGGTCCTGCGGGCCGACGCGGAGGCCGAGGCGACCTCCGTCCGGGACGCCGCCGTCGCCGACGCGGAGCGGCTGAGGACCGAGACCGACACCGAGGTCGCCCGGAGCCGGGCCGAGGCCGAGGCCGCCGCCGAGGCGCTGCGCGAGGAGAGCCGGCGCGAACGCGAGGAGGCGTCCGCCGGTCTGCAGCGGGAGCGCGAGGAGACCGCCGAGCACCTGGCCGCCGCCACGGCGGCCCGTGAGCAGGCGGAGCAGGCCGCCACCGAACTCACCGACCGCACCGCCACCGAAACCACGGCACTGCGCGAGGCCGCCGACGCACACGCCACCCGCGTCCGCACCGAAGCCGAACAAGCCGCCACCGAACTCACCGACCGCACCACCGCCGAGACCGCCCGGCTGCGGGCCGAGGCCGAGCAGACGCTGGAGGCCGCCCGGGCCGCCGCCGAGCGGCGCCGGGCCGAGGCCGAGAAGGCCGCCAAGGAGGTGCGCGAGCGGGCCGAGGCCGAGCTGGCGCTGGCCGACGAGCAGGCCGGGACGGTCCGCGCCGAGGCCGGCCGGGAGCTGTCCGAGGCCCGCGCCACCGCCGATTCGATCCGCGCCGAGGCGGGCGAGGTGCTGGAGCAGGCCCGTCTGGACGGCGAGGACCTGATCGCCGCCGCCGATCTGGAGGCCGCCGCGCTGATCGAGGCCGCCGAGGAGGAGGCCGCCGAGGTCCGCCAGTCGGTGGCCGGCCTGCACGCGACCGCCTCGCAGCAGATCGCCGATCTGCGGGCCGCCGCCGAGCGGGAGGCCGCCGAGGTCAGGGAGCGGGCCGAGCAGGCCGCCGCGGACCTGCGCGACACCGCCGACCGGGAGACCACCGAGCAGCGGGCGCTCGCCGACCGCGAGACGACCGAGCTGCGCGAGCGCACCGACCGCGCGGTGGCCGAGCTGCACGACGCCGCCGACCGCGAGACCACCGAACAGCGGGCCCTGGCCGACCGCGAGACCGCCGAGCAGCGGGCGCTCGCCGACCGCGAGACCGCCGACCTGCGCGCCCGGACCGCCGCCGAGACGGCCGCCCTGCGTGAGCAGACCGAGCTTGAGCTGACCGCCGAGCGGGAGGCCGCCGACGCCGAGCTGTCCCGCCGCCACGCCGAGGCGCACGCCTACGACCAGCAAGTGCGGGCCGACGCCGAGGCCGAGCTGCACGCCGCCCAGGAGGCCGCCGAGCAGCAGCGCGCCGAGGCCGAGGCACTGGCCGCCCGGACGGTGGCCGCCGCCGGGGACCGGTCGGCCGCGCTGGTCGCCGAGGCGGAGGACTTCGCCGCCCAGCTGCGTGCCGAGGCCGAGGAGTACGCGTTCGCCACCCGCAGCCTCGCGGACGACTACGACACGGCGACCCACGCCCGTGCCGACGCCTTCGACGCCGAGATCCGCGAGGCCGCCGAGCACTTCGACAAGGCCACCCGCGACCAGGCGAAGTCGGTCCTGGAGAAGGCCTTCGCGGACGCCGAGTCGCTCGGTGAGGACGCCCAGACCACCGCGCTGGCCACCACGGCCGCCGCCGAGGAGCAGGCGGACGCGATGGTCGCGGCCGCCCGCAAGGAGGCCGACCGGCTGGTCGGGACCGGCGAGGCGGCCGGTCAGGACGCGGTCGAGAAGGGCCGGGCCGACGCCGACGCGCTGCTCTCCGAGGCCCGCCGGGACGCCACGGCGATCCGTGAGCGTGCCGAGGAGCTCCGCGAGCGCACCGACGCCGAGGTCGAGGCCCTGCACGAGCGCGCCCGCAAGGAGAACGCGCAGGCCATGAAGTCGGCCGGCGAGCGGGTGGACGCGCTGGTGACGGCCGCCCAGGAGCAGCTGACCGAGGCCGAGGAGCAGGCGGTCGCCACCGTCGCCGAGGCCGAGGAGCGGGCGGCGGCGCTGGTCACGGGCGCCGAGGACCGCGCCAACGAGCTGACCTCGGAGGCGTCCGCGGAGGCCAGCAAGGTCCGGATCTCGGCCGTGCGCAAGGCCGAGGGCCTGCTCAAGGAGGCCGAGACCAAGCTCTCCGACTCGACCAGCCGCGCCGAGGCACTGATCATCAAGGCCGAGGCGAAGCTGAAGTCCTCCCAGGACGAGGCGGAGGAGCGGCTCGACTCGGCGGCGACCGAGGTGGAGAAGCGGCTGCGGGCCGCCGACGAGGCCGCGGACGAGCAGGTCGAGCTGGCGAAGGCGGAGGCCGAGCGGCTGCTCGCCGAGGCACGGGCCGAGGCGAAGCGGGTCACCGACGAGGGCCGTCGCGAGTTGGACGAGCTGGTGCGCCGCCGCAAGGACATCAACACGGAGATCTCCCGCGTGCAGGACGTGCTGTCCGCGCTGGAGGCCTTCGAGGCGCCGTCGCCGGTCGCGCAGGCAAACGGGGGAAGCACCACCAAGAAGGACGGGGGTGCCAAGGCCGGTGCCGGAGTTGGCGCTCCCCGGTCGAGTGGCAATCGCTCCAAGAGCGCACCACCCGATTGAGCGGACATTGTCCGCGAGACAACGGCGTTTCGCCGTCGACACTCCGGTACCGTGTCAGGATTCCCTCAACCACCTCAGCGGTTTGACGACAGGAAGCCCAGAACCCCATGAGCGACAGTCACTCCCCTCACGGCTTCGACCTGGTGCGCCGTGGGTACGAGCGCGCCCAGGTCGACGAGCGGATCACCAAGCTGGTGGCCGACCGTGACAGTGCCTTGACCCGGATCAGCGCACTCGAGAAGCGCATCGAGGAGCTCCACCTGGAGACCCAGACCGCCCAGGCGGCGGTCGCCGAGGCGGAGCCCTCGTACGCGGGTCTCGGCGCCCGGGTCGAGAAGATCCTGCGGCTCGCCGAGGAGGAGGCCAAGGACCTGCGCGACGAGGCGCACCGCGCCGCCGAGCAGCACCGCGAGCTGGCCGAGGCCGCCGCCCAGCAGGTCCGCACGGAGGCCGAGAACTACGCCAAGGACCGCAAGGCCAAGGCGGAGGACGAGGGTCTGCGGATCGTCGACAAGGCCAAGAGCGACAGCGCCCAGCTGCGGGCCGAGGCCAACAAGGACGCCCAGAACAAGCGCGAGGAGGCGGACGCCCTCTTCGAGGAGACCCGCACCAAGGCCGCCCAGGCCGCGCTGGAGTTCGAGACCAACCTGGCCAAGCGCCGCGAGCAGTCCGAGCGCGACCTCGCCGCCCGTCAGGCCAAGGCCGAGAAGCGTCTGGCCGAGATCGAGCACCGGGCCGAGCAGCTCCGCCTGGAGGCCGAGAAGCTGCGGACCGACGCCGAGCGCCGTGCCCGTCAGACCGTCGAGACGGCCCAGCGCCAGTCCGAGGACATCGTGGCCGACGCGAACGCCAAGGCCGACCGGATCCGCAGCGAGTCCGAGCGCGAGCTGGCGGCGCTCACCAACCGCCGCGACAGCATCAACGCCCAGCTGACCAACGTCCGCGAGATGCTGGCGACGCTGACCGGCGCGGCCGTGGCCGCCGCCTCGCTGCCGGGCGACGACTCCCTGGGCGTGCCCGCCCAGCAGTCGCGCTGACGCCCTGACCGACGGGCCCCCACCCTCCGGGGTGGGGGCCCGTCGTGCTGTCCGGGACCGGCTCCCCCGTTTCCGGGGGCCGCCTCCGGGGGCCGCCTCCGGGACCGGCGTGACCGCCGGCACCACAGGGGCCCCGGAGGCCCCCAGGAAGCCCGGGGAGACGGCCGGGGGCTCCCGGGCCGCCCCGGGGCGCGTTCAGCGCGGGTACGCGCCGTCCGGCCGCTGGTGCCCGCAGCTCAGTTGGTTGCCGTCGTCGTCCGAGACGGTGCCGAACCACGAGGTGCACCAGACCGACACCGAATCGGGCCAGTACTGCACCTCGAACGGGTGACCCGAGCCGTAGTCCCCGTACGAGGAGACGATGAACGTCTCCCCCGGACGCATCCAGTAGTCCTCTCCCAGTGGCTCCAGGGTCAGTTCGAGCAGTCCCTCGCCCCGGTTGGTCACCGGCATCCGGCCGGTCACCTCCAGCGCCGAGAAGTCCCAGCGCTCCCGCTCGTCCTTCATCCGGCGGCCACCCGGACCAGCAGCCGGCGCACGGCCGCGTTGAACGCCTCCGGCGCCTCGATCGCGCTCAGGTGACCCACCCCGGGGAGCACCGTCAGCTCCGCGTCCGGCCGGGCCCGCGCCATCAGCTCCGCCTCGGCGAGCGGCACGAGGCCGTCCTCCGCACCCGCCACCACCGTGGTCGGCACCCGCAGCCCGGCCAGGACGTCCAGCGTCTCCGGCCGGGCCGCCATGGCCCGCTGCGCCCACGCGACGGCGGCCGGCGGCGCGGCGGCGATCAGCGTCTGCACCCGGTCGGCCAGGTGCTGCGAGTCCGGGCCGAGCTGACCGGCCGCCATCCGTTCGTCGAGCAGCAGCCGGACGCTGTTCCGGGCCAGCACCGCGGAGGCGATCCGTTCCCGGTTGGCCCGGGCGGCCTCCGTGTCGGCGGTGGCCTTGGTGTTCGCCAGCAGCAGGCCCGCCAGCCGGTCGGGGTGGCGGCGGGCGAAGGCCAGCGCCACGTACCCGCCCATCGAGAGGCCCCCGAGCACCGCCCGGTCGACCCCGGCCGCGTCCAGCAGCAGGGCGACGTCGTCGGCGACCGCGTCCAGCGAGGGCTCGTCGGTGCCCAGCACGGTGCCTCCGAAGCCTCGCTGGTCGGGGGCGATCACCCGGGCCTCGTCCCCGGTCGGTCCGGGCAGCTCGTCCAGTTGGGAGGACCACATGGCGGCGTTGAGCGGAAAGGCGTGCAGCAGCACGAGGGGAGTTCCGGTACCGCTCTCGCGGACCGACACTGCGGAGGGGAGCTGGGTCATGGGCACACCGTATTCCGGTGCGCCCGGCGGGCCCACTCAGCGGGCCGCATTGTCCCCTTTGTCATAGCCTGACGGAGAGTAAGGGAGCGCGAATGATCGAGTTGCACGAGCTGACAAAACGTTACGGCAAGACCCTCGCCGTGGACCGGCTGAGCTTCAAGGTCCCCCAGGGCGTGGTCACCGGGTTCCTCGGCCCCAACGGCGCCGGCAAGTCCACCACCATGCGCATGATCCTCGACCTGGACCGGCCCACCGGCGGGCGCGTCACCATCGACGGCAGACGGTACGGGCAGCTCAGCGAACCGCTCAAGTACATCGGCGCGCTGCTGGAGGCCAAGGCCGTCCACCCGGGGCGCACGGCCCGGGACCACCTGCTCTGGCTCGCCCAGAGCAACCGCATCCCCACCCGCCGGGTCGACGAGGCGCTCGCCCTCGTCGGTCTCACCCCGGTCGCCCGCAAGCGCGCCCGGGGCTTCTCGCTCGGCATGGGCCAGCGGCTCGGCATCGCCTCCGCCCTGCTCGGCGACCCGGAGATCGTCATGTTCGACGAACCGGTCAACGGACTCGACCCGGAGGGCATCCTCTGGATCCGCAACCTGATGAAGCGCCTCGCCGCCGAGGGCCGGACCGTCTTCGTCTCCTCCCACCTGATGAGCGAGATGGCCGTCACCGCCGACCACCTGGTGGTCATCGGCAGGGGCCGGCTCCTCGCCGACCTGTCGATGGCCGAGTTCATCCGCCGCAACTCCCGCTCCGCCGTCCGGCTGCGCACCCCCCAGCCCGAACGGCTGCTCGACGTCCTGGCCGGCGCCGGAGTGCGGCACGAACCGGGCCCGGACGGCTCGTACGAGGTCGTCGACGGCAGCCTCGCCGCACTCGGCGAGCTGGCCGCCGCACAGGGCGTGGTGCTGCACGAACTCAGCCCGCAGCAGGCCTCCCTGGAGGAGGCCTTCATGCAGATGACGGCCGACTCGGTGGAGTACCACGCCGGGGACGGCCCGGGCCGCGACGCGGCCGGCGCACCCGGCGTCTGGGGCGCCGACTGGCAGGGAGGCAAGGCGGCGCAGCCGGCGGCCCCCCGTACCGAGGAGAACTGAGATGGCGTCCTTCCCCGCGATCCTGCAGTCCGAGTGGACCAAGATCCGCAGCGTCCGCTCGACGATCTGGACGCTCGCCCTGACCTTCGTGATCACGCTCGGCATCGGCGCCCTGCTGTCGCTGCTCACCCACAACAACTTCGAGGAGTTCCGGAGCGACGACAGCCCCTTCGACGCCACCGGCACCGCCTTCTCCGGCATCATCCTCGGCGAGCTGGCCATCATCGTCTTCGGGGTGCTGGCGGTCGGCAACGAGTACAGCACCGGGATGATCCGGGTCACCCTGGCCGCCGTCCCCCAGCGCGGCACGCTCCTCACCGGCAAGGCGGTGGTGCTCGGCGGACTCGCCCTGGCGGTCTCGCTGGTGACGGCGTTCCTCACCTTCTTCGTCGGCCAGGCCCTGCTCGGCGACCACTCCACCGACCTCGGCGAACCGAACGTCCTGCGCGCGGTGTTCGGGGCCGCGCTCTACCTGACGATGCTCTGCCTCTTCTCGGCCGGCGTCACCGCGATGCTGCACAACCAGACGCTGGCGCTGGGCGTGCTGGTCCCGTTCTTCTTCCTGCTCTCGCCGATCCTGTCGGCGGTGCCGAAGGTCAAGACGCTGGCCCACTACTTCCCCGACTACGCGGGCTCCCGGATGATGCTGGTGTACGAGCAGAACGGCCAGCCGTACGGGCCGTGGGCCGGCTTCCTCATCTGCCTGGCCTGGACGGTCGCCGCCCTGGTCGGCGGCGCGCTGGTGCTGAAGCGGCGGGACGCCTGACGGCGCGCGCCGCCTCCACCGCCGCCCCCGCACGGTCCACGCCCCTTCCCCTCCCGAGCCGCGGCCGGCCGGGGGGAAGGGGCGTCGCCGTCAGTACCGGGGCGCGCCGCGGCCGCGGAGCAGGTTCGAGGCCCGGCGCTCCCTGGCGCCCCAGCACGCCCGGTGCCAGTGCCGGCGGTCGTCCACCCCCGCGCCGTGCATCGGCCAGGCCACCACATGGCCGACACCGGGCGGGATCTCCTGGTCGCACCCCGGGCAGCGGTAGTGCCGGCCCGCCGTACCCGCCACCGTCTGCACCACCCAGTCCTCGCCCTGGTAGTTGTCGGTGCGGCGCAGCGCACCCCCCGGCGGGGCGGCCTGCTCGGCCGGCTCGCGGTCGGCTGCGATCTTGATCCGGTTACGGCGGGGCGACACGGCGGGCTACCTCTCTACGGTGGTCGCGGAACCGTTCAAGCCTACGGCCGGGGGCCGCCCGCCGGGTCTCTATCACGGCATCGGACCGTGCTCCGGTGTTTCCCGTGATATCCACCCGTTCTTCTGGGAAATTGGTGGTTCGGCGTGCCATTGGCACATGACATGGGCTACTCACGAGGGGACAGGCGGGGCCCGCAGACCCTGCGCGCACCCGAGGAGGCTCTCAGTATGACCAGAACCAGCGCCCGCGCCGAGACCCGCCGACCCGTCGGGGTCCGCCCGCCGGCACCCGGCCCGGCGCTGACCACCACCGCCGCGACGGGCACCGCCGGCACTCCCCTGCCGACCGTCCAACGGGCCGGTGCCGCACCCGCGGACACCGCTCCCGTGCTCGTCGGCGCCTTCCTGCTCTCCGCACAGTTCCCGGGCCAGACCCACGGCGAGGCGCTGGACCGCACCGTCCGCGCCGCCGTCGAGGCCGAACGCGCGGGGCTGGACAGCGTCTGGCTCGCCGAACACCACTTCGTCCCGTACGGGGTCTGCCCGAACGCCGCCACCCTGGCCGCGCTGCTGCTCGGCCGCACCCGGCGGATCGGCATCGGGACGGCGGTCAGCGTGCTCTCCACCGCCCACCCGGTGGCCCTCGGCGAACAGGCCGCGCTGCTCCACCTCACGTCCGGCGGGCGGTTCACGCTCGGCGTGGGGCGCGGCGGGCCCTGGATCGACCTGGACGTGTTCGGTGGCGGCGTGGAGGCCTTCGAGCAAGGGTTCCCGGAACGGCTCGACCTGCTGCTGCGCTGGCTGCGCGGCTCCCGGGTGGGCGCGTCCGGACCGCAGTTCGAGTTCCCCGAAGTGGCCGTGGTGCCCCGGGCCACCGAGCCGCCCCGCCGCCCCGACCTCGGCGCCTGGCTCGGCGTCGACGAACGCAGCGGACTGCTCCGGTTCCCCCGCCAGCGTCAGGACGCCGACGGCCCCGGCGAGGAGCTCACCGCCGCCGGCCGACCGGTCGCCGGCCCGCCGGTGGTGGTCGCCTGCACCTCGCCGGGCGGGGTGCGGAACGCCGCCGAACGCGGCCTGCCGATGCTGCTCGGCATGCACTCCGGCGACGACGACAAGCTGCACATGCTGGAGCTGTATCGTTCCGCCTGGCTGGCCGCCGGGCGCAGCGAGGAGCAGCTGCGGCGGGTCGGCCGCCAGCACGTCGCGGCCGGCGTGGCCCAGGTGGACGACCGGACCTCGGCGGCCCGGGCCACCCTGCTGCGCGCGATGCCCGGGTGGTTCGAGTACGGGCTCGGCGCCCACCGCACGGTGGACGGCCGGGAACGCAAGATGCGCGACCCCCGCGAGTACACCGAACTCCTCTGCGACCTGCACGCGGTGGGCACGCCGAAGCAGTGCGCGGACCGGCTGCTGGCCACCGCCGAAAGGACCGGCATCCGCCGCTTCGCGCTGCTCGCCGAGGGAAGCGGCGACCACGAGGCCACCCTGCACAACATCGCCCGGCTGGGCTCCGAGGTGCTGCCGCAACTGAGCTGAGGCCGGTCGGACCCGGCCGCGCGCACCGAACCGAAGCAACCCGGAGGCGAGCGGGCGACACCCGCCCCGAGCAGGCCCAAGGCGAGCGGGCGACACCCGCCCCGAGCCGAAGGACCGCGCCGGTGCCGAAAGGGAGAAGCGAGGAAGCGACGAAGGAGCGCGGGAGCGCCGACCGTCGGCACCGGACCGAAGCGGCCCGGAGGCGAGCGGGCGACAACACGGCCCGGGCCGCCCGTCCCCCTTCGTGGGGGCGGGCGGCCCGGTGGCGTATCCGGCGCGAGCCGACCGGTGCTCAGCAGTCCCGCAGTTCCTCGGACTGGTTGAGCAGCTGCGCCCGAACGGAGGTGAACCGCTCGTACCGCTTCTTGTTGGCGGACGACGGCACGAAGACCGCCACCCGGTGACAGTTCTGGAAGGCCAGCTGGACACCGAAATGCCGCTGCAGGGCACCCCGGATGGCGTCACTGGCGAGCGCCCGAAGGAGCTGGCCACGGGCCTGCTCGCTGGGCGGAGGTACCTGGTTGTCGGCGAAGTCGGTGCCGTCGACCTTCGCCTGGGCGACCAGCGAGCTGATCAGGTCCCAGGCGTACGGCAGGGAGACGCGGACGCAGTCGACGAACTCCCGCTCGTCGACCTCGTCCCGCTCGGCCTTCTCCAGCAGGGCCGGTGAGACGTCGAGCGACATGGATTCTCCTCTCGCGGTCCACCCGCGCGGCGCACGGGTGGTGGTGCGTAGTCCAAGTCCGAGCTGAGGGTGAGGGTGAGGGTGAAGCGCGGGATGTCCGGAACACCGTCGGACGGGTGTGACGCCGTCGGACGGCCGTGTTTCCGGCACCGCGCCGAGGCGGGGGCGCCGAGGACCCGTTGAGGGACGTGGTCGGGGGCGCCAACCGCTCAGAACAGCGTGGCAGTCAACGGCGGACCGGACCGGTGGTTCCGGCTGATTGCTCCGGGAATGAGCCCCGGTGCACCAGATTGGCCGGATCCCGTCGGATCGTTCATCTGAAGTCTCCATCCCCGTTGACAGCGATCCCGCAAGCAAGCCGTCACACACCGTAGCTGCCAATGGTGGTGGCCGCCAGGGTGCCGACAGGCTTTCGAGGGATCGCAGGGCATCCATGTTCGCGGGGTTCGCGGATTCTTCACCCGGCCGTCGCGGAATCGCATCAACTGGCCCCGGTGGGCTAGCGTGGTCGACCGTGCGTCTCGTAATTGCCCGCTGCTCAGTCGACTATGCCGGTCGGCTCTCCGCCCATCTGCCCTCCGCCACCAGGCTCATCCTGGTCAAGGCCGACGGCAGCGTCAGCATCCACGCCGACGACCGCGCCTACAAGCCGCTCAACTGGATGTCCCCGCCGTGCGCCCTCAAGGTCGCCGACGGGGTCTGGACGGTGGAGAACAAGGCCGGCGAGAAGCTCATCATCACGCTGGAGGAGGTGCTGCACGACTCGTCCCACGAACTCGGAGTGGACCCGGGTCTGATCAAGGACGGTGTCGAGGCACACCTCCAGGAGCTGCTCGCGGACCGGATGGAGGTGCTCGGCGCCGGCTGGTCCCTGATCCGCCGCGAGTACCCCACCGCGATCGGACCGGTCGACATCCTCTGCCGCGACTCGGACGGCGCGACCGTCGCCATCGAGATCAAGCGGCGCGGCGAGATCGACGGTGTGGAACAGCTCACCCGCTATCTGGAACTGCTCAACCGGGACCCCCTGCTGGCCCCGGTGAAGGGCGTCTTCGCCGCGCAGGAGATCAAGCCGCAGGCCCGTGTGCTGGCCACCGACCGGGGCATCGGCTGCGTGGTCCTGGACTACGACGCGCTGCGCGGCATCGACGACGACAAGCTGAAGCTGTTCTGACCCGCACCTGACCTGACCCGACCCGCCGACCCGACCCGATCGACCCGATCGACCCGGCGTCGCCGACCGGTCAGCCGGTCGGCGACGCGGACGTCGTGGACGCCGTCGGACTCCCCGAGTCCGGCGGCGTCGTCGTGGTCGAGGGGACCGTTGTCGTCGGGACGGGCGTCGGGGTCGCCGGGGGCTGGGTGGTCGGCGGCGTGCCGCCTCCGGGGGGCTGCGTGGACCCTCCGCCCGCCGTTCCCCCGTTCGTGGTGCCGTTCCCGCCGGTGCCGCCTCCGCCGCCCGTGCCGCCGCCCGGGGGCGGCGGGTTCCCGCCCGTTCCCCCCGCGCCGCCCGCCGACTGCGACTGGCCCGGGGCCGTGGACTGCGGGGCGGTGCTCGTCGTCCCCGTGCTCGGCGACCGGCTCGGCCGCTTCGACGCCGACGGCGAGGCCGACCGTGACCGCGAAGCGCCCGTCGAGGGCCCGTCCTCGGGCTCCTCGGCCGTGGGCGCGGCCGTCGGGGCGGAGGTCTCGGGCGCGGCCGTGGAGGAGGGCCCCGAGGCGGTCGGCCGGGGGCTGCCGGAGCGGGGCGACGGCCGGGTGCCGGTCGGCAGGGAGCCGTCGTCGCTGCTGCTGTGCGGATCCGTTCCCTTCGGCTCCCCGTCGGCCGTCATCGCGACCGCCGTACCGAGGACGCCCAGCGCGAGCACGGCTGCCGAGGCGGCGATCACCGTGCGCCTGGTGCGGCCGGGGCCCGTGGTGGTGGCCCTGAGCCGCAGGGGCACCTGGGCGATGGCCCGGATGACGGGCCGGCGGGCGGACCCGGAGCCGGCCGGCGCGGCGGGCGGCAGCTGCCGGCCGTCGGCGCGCAGCAGGTCGAGCATCCGCCGGGCGCCGGCCGCCCCGCGCTGCTCGCCGAGGGCGGCCCGCAGGGCGAGTGCGGCCTCCAACTCGGCCGTGGCCCGGCCGGGTTCCCGCACGCAGATCGCGTAGACGCCCAACTCGTGGTGGAACCACGCCTCGTCGACCCGCGCGCCGGCCTTCCGGGCGGCTTCCAGACCCAGTTGCAGGGCGCGTTCCCAGGCCCCCCAGCGCAGCGCCAGCGCCAGTGCCGGGGCGGCCGCCCGGGCCAGCCGCAGTACGGAGGCGTGCCGTCCCGCGGCCCGGTCGGCCAGGAGTACGCCGATCACCACCTCGGCCTCGGCGGCGATCTGCGCCAGCGAGACCGAGGAGTGGCCGACCCACCAGGCGAAGTGCTGCGCGGCGCCGTCGACGCTGCCGCGGGCGGGCCAGTGCGGGGCGAGCAGCTCCAGCGCCCCGGCGGTGAGCCGGTGGTGGCCGCCGATGGAGACGGCGAGCCCCGCGTCGGCGAGCTCGGCGAGCGCGTTCTCGCCCTGGCCGACGTCGATCAGCGCGGGCAGGTGCGGGGCGGTCGGGCACTCGCCGCCGAGCGCCACGGCGAGCCGCAGTACGGCCTGGGCGGTCTCCCCTAGGCCCTCGGCGAGTCGGACGGCGGGGAGCGTGGACTCGGCGACGGAGGGCAGCGGGACGTTCCCGCGCAGCGCGGCTTCACGGACCGCCGGGTCGGGGTCGTGGACCGGCTCCCGGACTGCTCCGAAGACGTCCATGCGGTCGTCCTCGGCGGCGACCAGGGCGTCCACCGCGACGTCCCGCTGCCGCAGCAGCGCGGCGGCCTGGACGAACCGCAGCGGCAGGCCCTCGGACTCGAACCAGAGGTCCACCGCCCAGGCCTTCTCGGCCGCGTCCAGGGGCCGCCCGGCCAGCCGGGCGGCGAGTGCCAGGCAGGCCGGCCGGGAGAGGCCGGCGACCAGGTGGTCGCGGAGCCGCGAGTCCGGCGTCAGCTGCGGGCTGTCGGGGGCGACGGAGATCAGGAAGGCGCAGTCGGGCGCGGCGGCGAGGAACTGCTCCAGCTCCGGCCCGGAGGGCTCCACCTCGTCGACGACGACGATCGCGCCGACCCGGGCGAGGTGCTCGGCGAGCTGGGCCGGGTCGGGGCGGAAGCCGGGGGCGTGGTGGGTGGCCGCGAAGAGGTCCTGGAGCAGGTCGGCGGCGGTGCGGCGGTGGCCGCAGAGCTGGACGACGCCGCCGGGGGCGAGGTCGCCGGCCGACTCGGCGACGGCCGACAGCAGGGCGCTGCGGCCGGATCCGGCCTGGCCGACCAGGCGTATGGAGCGGCCCTCGGCGAGCAGGCCGAGCAGCTGGGCGACGTCGGCCTCGCGGTCGAGCAGCGGCAGGTCGGCGGGCCCGGCGCCGAGGGCGAGCGGACCGACCTGGCGGCCGGCGTCACCGGACGGGCCGCGGGCGGGGCCGCTGCGCTCGGTCCGGCGGGGGCTGGGGCGCCACTCGTCGGGGCAGGGGCGCACCTCGGATCCCTCCGGGGTGCCGACGGTCACCAGCAGCCCGCCGGTGACCAGCTCACCGCTCCGGGCCCGTACGGCCTCCTGCCGGAACTCACCGGATGGCTGTCCCACGATCTGCTCCGCCCCACGCTCGCGCCGACGACTTCGTCCGGCCGCCCGCGGACCGGGGGCACCTCCCGGTCGAAGGCCGGGGGGCCGGGCTCGGCCCCGGCGGCCGTTTCCTGACGCCAGACTCTCGCACATCCGCGCCCGCCCGCACAGCGGCCTCCCGGCGCCGGGCGTCCGCGGCCGCGCGACCGCCGGTCAGAGCACCGGCAGGGTGGCGCCGCGGGGTTCGGCGATCATGCCCTCGACGGCGAGGATCCGGTGCAGCCGGGTGGCCACCAGCAGCCGCTGGAGCTGGGCCGGGACGGAGCGGAGCACCAGGCGGCGGCCGATCCGGCCGGCCCGGCGGTGGGTGCCCATGATCACGCCGAGGCCGGTGGCGTCCCAGAACTCCAGCCGGGCGAGGTCGAGCACGAGGTCGCCCAGGCCGCCGTCGACGGCCTGGTGCAGCCGGGCCCGCGCGTCGGCGGCGGTGCGCACGTCGAGGCGGCCTTCGATGGCCAGCGCCACGTGGTTGCCGGTGATGCGCATGCTCTCCTCCTCCGCGTGGCGGACCTGCGTGGCGGATCTGGTCGGGGTCGTCCCGCTGCGTCCGCCCCGGCCGTGCCGGGTCAGGATGCGGGGGTGTCGGTGTCGGTCGGTGGTCGATGTCGGTATCGATGACGGTGTCGATTCGGGCGGGCCTTCGGCCCCACGCCCGGCCCCGGCCGGAATCCCGGGTTCCCCCTCATCTGACGGCGAACCAGCCCCGCGGGTTGCTGGTTCCGGCCAGATCTGAAGCAACTTCACTCGTCCGAGGGAATATACGCAGGAACTCTCCACACCTACGCTCGATTACCGCCCAAATCACCCGTCTGCGACACCGGCGTGAGGAAACTCACCCACCCCGGAGCGGGGCCGTGCGGTGCTCCGACCGCACGGCCCGCGGGCTCAGCGGCGCCGACCGGTCACTTGGCCGGGTACGGGTAGAAGCCGCGGCCGCTCTTGCGGCCCAGGTCGCCGGCGGTGACCATGCGGGCCATGATCTCGGGGGCGGCGAACTTCTCGTCCTGGGTCTCCTCGTAGATGTTCCGCGCGGCGTGCAGCAGGATGTCCACGCCGGTCAGGTCGGCGGTCTCCAGCGGGCCCATCGGGTGGCCGAAGCCGAGCCGGCAGGCGGCGTCGATGTCCTCGGCGCTGGCGACGCCCGACTCGTACAGCTTGGCGGCCTCGACGACCAGCGCGGTGATCAGACGGGTCGTGACGAAGCCGGCCACGTCGCGGTTGACCACCACGACGTCCTTGCCGACGCCCTCGGCGAAGGCCCGGGCGGTGGCCAGCGTCTCGTCGCTGGTCTTGTAGCCGCGGACCAGCTCGACCAGCTTCATCAGCGGCACGGGGGAGAAGAAGTGCACGCCGACGACCGACTCCGGGCGGCCGGTGGCGGCGGCGATGCGGGTGATCGGGATGGCGGAGGTGTTGGAGGCGAGCACCGCACCCGGCTTGGCGAGCTTGTCGAGCTCCTTGAAGACGCCCTCCTTGACGTCCAGCCGCTCGAAGACCGCCTCGACCACGATGTCGGCCTCGGAGACCGCGTCCAGGTCGGTGGTGGTGGTGATCCGGCCGAGCGCCGCCTCGGCGTCCTCGGCGGTCAGCCGCCCCTTGGAGACGAACTTGTCGTACGAGGCGCGGATGCCCGCGAGGCCGCGCAGGAGCGCCTCCTCGGTGACGTCGCGCAGGACCACGGGGTGCCCTGCCTGCGCGGAGACCTGGGCGATGCCGGCGCCCATCAGGCCGGCACCGATCACGGCGATCCGCTTACTGGACACATTGCTCATGGCTTGGTCTCCCGATGCCGTCGCCGCCCTGGCGGGCGGGCCCTGAAGGCGGCTCAGGGCAGGGATCACCGGCGCCGAGCCGCGTCGCTCATGGGCCGGACTTTAGTGCCCGAACGGTCGACATGGGGCGATCCGAAGGTGTGATCTGCGCCGGACCCGAGCAGGCGAGAAGGTCAGCTGATCAGATCGTCAGCCCAAGGTCCTGGGCGAGGATCGCCGCCTGCACCCGGCTGCGCAGACCCAGCTTCGCCAGGATCCGGCTGACGTGCGTCTTGGTGGTCGCCTCCGCCATCTCCAGCCGCCGGGCGATCTCACCGTTCGGCAGGCCCGCACCGATCAGGGTGAGCACCTCACGCTCCCGCGGGGTCAGCCCCGTCACCGCCGCCCGGACCGCCGGCCCCACCTGACGCTCCGGACGGGCGAAGGTGCCGATCAGCCGCCGGGTCACCGAGGGGGCCAGCATGCCGTCCCCGCGCGCCACCGTCCGGATCCCCTCGACCAGGGTGTCCGCCTCCAGGTCCTTCAGCAGGAACCCGGCCGCCCCGGCCCGCAGCGCCCCGTAGACGTACTCGTCGAGGTCGAAGGTGGTCAGCACCAGCACCTGGGCCGCTCCGGCCGCCACCACCTCGCGGGTCGCCGACACGCCGTCCAGCCGGGGCATCTGGACGTCCATCAGGACCACGTCCGGCCGCAGCTCCAGCGCCAGCCGGACGGCCTCCTCGCCGTCCGCGGCCTGCCCGACCACCTCCAGGTCCGGCTCCGCCCGCAGGATCATCACCAGCGCCGCCCGCACGGCCGCCTGGTCCTCCGCCACCAGCACCCGGATCGTCATGCCCGCCCTCCCTCTCCCTCGGTCACCAGCGCCCGCGGCAGCACCGCCCGGACGGTCCAGCACTCGCCCTCCGGACCGGCCTCGAAGCCGCCTCCCAGCAGCGAGGCCCGCTCGGCCATGCCGACCAGCCCGGCCCGCGCACCGGGCAGCGACTGCCCCGCGCCGCGGCGGAACGGGCTCGACACCACGATCCGCAGCTCCTCCGGCAGGAACTCCAGCAGCACCCGGACCTCGCCCGGCCCCGCGTGCTTGAGCGCGTTGGTCAGCGACTCCTGGACGATCCGGTACGCGGCCAGACCCACCGGCACCGGCAGCGAGCCGCGGTCGCCACGCTCGGTGAGCTCGAAGCCCAGCCCGACGTCCTGCCCGGCCGCCCGGGCCTTCGCCAGCAGCGCGTCCACCGCGTCCAGGTCGGGCGCGGCGTACGACGCGTCGGCCTCTCCCCCGCCGCTGTCCCGCAACAGGCCGATGATGCGGCGCATTTCGGTCAATCCCTGGACGCTGTTCTCCCGGATCACTCCCAGCACCTCCACCAGCGGATCGTCCTCCGGACGCCGCTGGCGCCGGGCGACCGACTGCGCGCCGGTGGCGTGGATCGCGATGGCCGACAGGTGGTTCGCCACCACGTCGTGCAACTCCCGCGCCATCCGGGCCCGTTCGACGACGACGGCCTCCCGCCGGTCCATCTCGGAGAGCAGCGCGGTCTGCTCGGCCCGCAGCCGCTGGGACTCCGCCTCCTCGCGGTGCTTGCGCACGATGTCGCCGGTCCAGACCGGCGCCAGGTAGACCAGCGTGGTCAGCACCACGACGGCCACGGCCGTCGGCGCGTCGCTGTAGATCAGCACCAGGGTGGACAGCACCAGCACCGAGGCCGCACCGGTCAGGTGCAGCACCCGCGACATCTTCGGGTTGCCGTAGAGCACCGCGGCGTACAGCAGGTCGGTGTACATCAGGGTGGTCGCCAGGAGCGCGCCGTTGAAGATGCTGACCGCGAAGACGATCCCGCCGACCGTCGCGATGAGGACCGGCCTGCTCCGGCGGACCAGCTCCAGCGAGGCCATCACCACCAGCGGCGGGACGACCGCCCAGCGGGCGACGTGCTCGGAGCCGTCGTAGACCTTGACGGAGATCAGGAACAGCCCGCCGAGCAGCCCGAAGACCGCGATCGCCCGGTCTTCCTGCCGCGGGGTGAGAGTGGGTCTGCGCACAGCCCCATCAGATCATCCCCGGCCGGACCGGCGGCTCGGGTCCGGGGAGGAGTGCGCGTACATCGAAAGGTGCAGCCCGGACTCGGCTCCGGCGACGACGACGCGCGGACCGGCGCGCGGAAGGCTGGTAGCACCACCGAACAGCCCGGAGGCCCGCCATGATCGTCACCCTCATCCTCGCCGCCGAGGTCGCCTTCTGGGTCGTCCTCGGGCTGGCCCTGACCGCCCGCTACGTGCTGCGGCTGCGCACGGTGAGCACGGCCCTGCTGATCGGCCTGCCGGTCCTGGACCTCACCCTGTTCACCCTCGCCGTGCTCGACCTGCGCGGCGGCGCCACCGCGAGCTGGACGCACGCGCTGGCGGCGAGCTACGCGGGCTTCTCCCTCGGGTTCGGGCCGTCCCTGGTCCGCTGGGCCGACCGGCACTTCCAGTACCGCTTCGCCGGCGGCCCCAAGCCCGCGCGCTCCCCCAAGTACGGCTCGGCGCGGACCCGCTACGAGTGGCAGGTCGCCGGCCGCACCACGGTCTCGGCGGGCGTCACGCTCGGCCTGATCACCCTCATGGTGCCGCTCTCCGCCGGCGCCGCCGCCTTCTCCACCTTCACCGCCTGGTACCTGCGGCTGAGCATGGTGGCCGGGATCAACCTGATCGTGGCCGCCTGCTACGCGATCTGGCCGAAGGAGCCGCCGGCCGGCGCGATCGTCGAGGACGGCCACGTGGTCGGCTGGGAGATCCCGCGGCAGCACCAGCAGCTGTAGCGGCAGCCGTACGGCGACCGCGGGTCAGCGGTTGTCGCCCGGCACCCAGAGCACGTCGCCGCGCTCCTTGTTGGCCGCCCGGGCCAGGATGAACAGCAGGTCGGAGAGGCGGTTCAGGTACTTGGCGGTCAGCGGGTTGACGCTCTCCCCGTGTGCCTCGATCGCCGCCCAGGTGGCCCGCTCGGCCCGGCGGACCACCGTGCAGGCCAGGTGCAGGTACGCGGCGCCCGCGGCGCCGCCGGGGAGGATGAAGCTGCGCAGCTTCTCCAGCGACTCCAGGTAGTGGTCGCAGTCCCCCTCCAGCTTGTCGATGTAGGACTGGAGCACCCGCAGCGGCGGGTACTTCGGGTCCTCCACCACCGGGGTCGCCAGGTCGGCGCCCACGTCGAAGAGGTCGTTCTGGATCCGGGTGAGCACCGTGACGACGTCCTCCGGCAGCGCACCCGCCGCGATCGCCACACCGATCGCGGCGTTGGCCTCGTTGGCGTCCGCGTACGCGACCAGGCGCGGATCGGTCTTGGTCGTACGGCTCATGTCGCCCAGCGCCGTGGTGCCGTCGTCGCCGGTCCTGGTGTAGATACGCGTCAGATTGACCATGGCGCCAAGACTAGCCGCGGGGTTAGGCGACGTTAACCCCTGACCTCCGGCCGGGGGGACCCCCACCCCGAGGGTCTCGCCGCTACGCGACGTTGACCTCCCCCAGCCTCCGGCCGGGGGGACCCCCACCCCGAGGGTCTCGCCGCTACGCGACGTTGACCCTCTGCCCGGGGGGTGCGGCTTCGAGCCAGGCGAGGAAGCCGGTCAGCGCGTCGTCGCTCATCGCGAGCTCCAGCGGCGCGCCGTTGTGGAGGCAGCGCAGCACGACCGAGCCGGAGAGCAGGGCCAGCTCCTCCTGCCCCTCGGGGTAGCGCCGGCCCAGCACCTCGATCTCCCGGCGCGGCAGGACCTTGCGGGGGCGCGGGGCGTACGAGAAGACCCGGAACCACTCGATGGAGTCGCCGCTGTACCGGCCGATACCAAAAACCCACCCCTTGCCGTCGGTCTGGGGGACCGGGGCTGAGGTGGGTTTGCCGTTCTCGTCGAGGTCGGGCTGAGTCGAGGCGTCGGCGGGCATTTTGAGCCGGTAACTGCAGTCGAACGTTCCGCCGACCCGCTGGATCACACGGCGGCGTACCGCGAACGCGACCAACCCGATCACACCGAGCGCCACGACCGCCGCACACACCACAAGGGCGAGGACCATGCTCACCTACCTCCTCGCTACCCGCGTTCCCCGTTTCGGTCGTACCAGGCGACCGCGTTGACCTACCAACTGAGACGACAGTCCCGGGGTCACGCTCAGGCGTCCCCGGGACCGTCGGTCGACCCCGCTCAGGCGGGGTCCGGCGCACTCAGGCGTGGGCCTTGAGGCCGCGCGCCGCGAACAGACGCACCTCGGCGCGACGCTCGGCGTGCGCGTCGAGGTCCGACTTGGCCTTGTCCAGTGCGCGCTCGGCACGCGCGACGTCGATCTCGTCCGCCAGCTCGGCGATCTCCGCGAGGAGGGACACCTTGTTGTCGGCGAAGGAGATGAAGCCGCCGTGCACCGCGGCGATCACGGTGCCGCCGTCCGTGGTCCGGATGGTGACCGGACCGGTCTCCAGCACGCTCAGCACCGGGGTGTGACCCGGCATGATGCCGGTGTCACCGGAGGCCGTACGGGCGACGACGATGGTGGCCGCACCGGACCACACCTTGCGGTCGGCTGCGACCAGCTCGACGTGCAGCTCAGCCAACGTGGGCTCCTAGGCTCATGCAACCCCCGATTACTCGGGAGTTTCGGTAAGAATAACGGGCCCGCGCCCCCGGCATGAAACCGGCGGCACGGATTTGACCGGAATCACAGCCGGTGCGACGTGAGGGGTGGGTCCCAGGGCTGGGGCCCACCCCTCACGATCACGCTCGACTGCTACCGGCCGCGATTACTTCTTCGCCAGCTGAGCGGCGTTGCGCTCCAGGTCCTCGATGCCACCGCACATGAAGAAGGCCTGCTCCGGGACGGAGTCGTACTTGCCGTCCGCGATCGAGTTGAAGGCCTCGATGGTCTCGGACAGCGGCACGGTCGAACCCTCGATGCCGGTGAACTGCTTCGCCACGTAGGTGTTCTGCGAGAGGAAGCGCTCGATGCGACGGGCACGGTGGACCGTGATCTTGTCCTCCTCCGACAGCTCGTCCATACCGAGGATGGCGATGATGTCCTGGAGGTCCTTGTACTTCTGCAGGATCCCCTTGATACGGATGGCCGTCTCGTAGTGGGTCTGCGCGATGTACCGCGGGTCGAGGATGCGGGACGTGGAGTCCAGCGGGTCGACGGCCGGGTAGATGCCCTTCTCCGAGATCGGGCGCGACAGAACGGTCGTCGCGTCCAGGTGGGCGAAGGTGGTGGCCGGGGCCGGGTCGGTCAGGTCGTCCGCGGGGACGTAGATCGCCTGCATCGAGGTGATCGAGTGACCGCGGGTCGAGGTGATGCGCTCCTGCAGGAGGCCCATCTCGTCGGCCAGGTTCGGCTGGTAACCCACCGCGGAGGGCATACGGCCGAGCAGGGTCGACACCTCGGAACCGGCCTGGGTGAACCGGAAGATGTTGTCGATGAAGAGGAGCACGTCCTGCTTCTCGACGTCACGGAAGTACTCCGCCATGGTCAGCGCGGAGAGCGCGACGCGCAGACGGGTGCCCGGCGGCTCGTCCATCTGGCCGAAGACCAGCGCGGTCTTGTCCAGAACGCCCGAGTCGACCATCTCGTCGATGAGGTCGTTGCCCTCACGGGTACGCTCGCCGACGCCGGCGAAGACCGACACACCACCGAAGTTCTCGGCGACGCGGTAGATCATCTCCTGGATCAGAACGGTCTTGCCGACACCGGCACCACCGAACAGACCGATCTTGCCACCGGTCACGTACGGGGTGAGGAGGTCGATGACCTTGATGCCGGTCTCGAACATCTCGGTCTTGGACTCGAGGTCCTTGAACTCCGGGGCCTTGCGGTGGATCGGCCACCGGACCTGGACCTGCGACTCGAACTCGTCCTTGTCGACGTTCAGCACCTCACCGAGGGCGTTGAACACCTTGCCCTTGGTGATCTGGCCGACCGGCACCGAGATCGCGGCACCGGTGTCGGTGACCTGCGAACCGCGGACCAGGCCGTCGGTCGGCTGCATCGAGATGCCGCGGATCAGGCCGTCGCCGAGGTGCTGGGCGACCTCAAGGGTGAGGACCTTCTTGCCCGTGCCGTCGGGGTTGTCCACCTCGACGCGCAGGGCGTTGAACATGTTCGGGATCGCGTCGACGGGGAACTCCACGTCGACGACCGGGCCGATGACCCGCGCGACGCGGCCCGTCGCCGTGGTCGGCTCAACAGTGGTAGTCATACTCATTCGCTCCCGCGGCTCGCGTCAGCGAGCGCGTTCGCGCCACCGACGATCTCGCTGATTTCCTGGGTGATCTCGGCCTGACGGGCCGAGTTGGCAAGCCGCGTGAGCGACTTGATGAGCTCGCCGGCGTTGTCCGTCGCGCTCTTCATCGCGCGGCGGCGGGCGGCGTGCTCGGAGGCAGCCGACTGCAGCAGCGCGTTGTAGATCCGGCTCTCCACGTACCGCGGCAGCAGGGCGTCCAGGACGCCCTCCGCCGACGGCTCGAAGTCGTAGAGCGGGAAGATCTCCGCCTTGGCGGACGACTCGTCGCTGAGCTGGACCTCGTCGAGCTTCAGCGGCAGCAGCCGGGCGTCGACCGCGGTCTGCGTCAGCATCGACTCGAACCGGGTCGAGATCACGTGGACCTCGTCCACGCCACCGGTCTCGGCCGTGAAGGCCTCGATCAGCGCGGCCGAGACGGCCTTGGCGTCCCCGTAGGTCGGCTTGTCCGAGAAGCCCGTCCAGGTCTCCGCGACGGCGAGGTCACGGAAGCCGTAGAACGAGACGCCCTTGCGGCCGACGACGTACGTCACCACGTCCTTGCCCTCGGACCGCAGACGCTCGGAGAGCGCCAGCGAGGCCTTGATGGCGTTGGACGAGTAGCCGCCCGCCAGACCGCGGTCCGCCGTGATCAGCAGGACTGCGGCACGCGTGGCGTTCGGGTTCTCGCTGGTGAGCGGGTGCTTGGCGTTGGACCGGGTGGCCACCGCCGTCACCGCCCGAGTGAGCTCGTCGGCGTACGGGGTGGAGGCGGCCACCGAGCGCTGCGCCTTGCCGATGCGCGCTGCGGAGATCATCTCCATCGCCTTGGTGATCTTCTTCGTCGCGGTGACAGAGCGGATCCGGCGCTTGTAGACCCGAAGCTGTGCTCCCATGGGTCGTTACGTCCTTTCCCTCGCTACCGGACTCAGGCCTGCTCGGAGAGCAGCTTGCCGTCAGCGGTCTGGTAGCCCTGCTTGAAGGCACCGATCGCGGTGGCCAGCGCGTCGACGGTGCCGTCGGCCAGCAGGCCGGTCTCGACGATGCCGGCGAGCAGGTCCTTGTGCTGCAGACGCACGTGGTCCAGGAACTCGCGCTCGAAGCGGCGGATCTCGGCGACCGGGACGTCGTCCAGCTGACCGGTGGTGCCGGCCCAGATGGAGACGACCTGCTCCTCGACCGGGAACGGCTGGTACTGGCCCTGCTTCAGCAGCTCGACCATGCGCGCACCGCGCTCCAGCTGGGCCTTGGAGGCCGCGTCCAGGTCGGAACCGAAGCCGGCGAAGGCCTCCAGCTCACGGTACTGGGCGAGGTCCAGGCGCAGACGGCCGGCGACCGAGCGCATGGCCTTGATCTGGGCGGAGCCACCGACGCGGGAGACCGAGATACCGACGTTCACGGCCGGGCGGATGCCGGCGTTGAACAGGTCGGACTCCAGGAAGCACTGGCCGTCGGTGATGGAGATGACGTTGGTCGGGATGTACGCCGACACGTCGTTGGCCTTGGTCTCGATGATCGGAAGACCGGTCATCGAGCCGCCGCCGAGCTCGTCGTTCAGCTTCGCGCAGCGCTCCAGCAGGCGGGAGTGCAGGTAGAAGACGTCGCCCGGGTACGCCTCGCGGCCCGGCGGGCGGCGCAGCAGCAGGGAAACGGAACGGTAGGCCTCGGCCTGCTTCGACAGGTCGTCGAAGATGATCAGGACGTGCTTGCCGTCGTACATCCACTCCTGGCCGATGGCGGAGCCGGTGTACGGAGCGAGGTACTTGAAGCCGGCCGGGTCGGAGGCGGGAGCGGCCACGATGGTGGTGTACTCCAGCGCGCCGGCCTCCTCCAGGGCGCCACGGACGGACGCGATGGTGGAGCCCTTCTGGCCCACGGCGACGTAGATGCAGCGGACCTGCTTCTCCGGGTCGCCCGAGCGCCAGTTGTCACGCTGGTTGATGATCGTGTCGACGGCCACCGCGGTCTTGCCGGTCTGGCGGTCGCCGATGATCAGCTGACGCTGGCCACGGCCGATCGGGGTCATCGCGTCGATGGCCTTGATGCCGGTCTGCAGCGGCTGCTTGACCGACTTGCGGGCCATGACGCCGGGGGCCTGCAGCTCCAGGGCACGGCGGCCGGTGGAAGCGATGTCGCCCAGACCGTCGATCGCGTTGCCCAGCGGGTCCACGACGCGGCCGAGGTAGCCGTCGCCGACCGGAACCGAGAGGACCTCGCCGGTGCGGCGCACCGTCTGACCCTCCTCGATGCCGCCGAACTCACCGAGGATGACGACACCGATCTCGCGGGTGTCGAGGTTCAGCGCGAGGCCGAGCGTGCCGTCCTCGAACTTCAGCAGCTCGTTGGCCATGACCGAGGGCAGGCCCTCGACATGGGCGATACCGTCCGCTGCGTCAGTGACCGTGCCGACCTCTTCCACAGAGGCGGCGTCCGGCTGGTACGACTGGACAAAGTCGGCCAGCGCGTCCCGGATCTCCTCCGGACGGATCGTAAGCTCCGCCATCAGGCTTCCCTGCTCTCCTAGTTTGCGATCCTCGGCCCGCCATTGAGGGCCGCAAGTACTCGACTCTCGGCCGGGTCGTATGAACCGGCCGTACGATTTGCCGACTCCGGTGGAGCCGGTTCCCGACCGAGGGTCGGATGTGCTGCTTGGGTGTGTTCAGCCTTCGAGCGACTGGCGAGCGCCCTCAAGGCGGCTCGACACGGTGCCCTCGATGATCTCGTCACCGATCTGCACCCGGACACCGCCGACGACCTCGGGGTCGACGTCGATGTTCAGGTGGACCTGGCGGCCGTACAGCCGGCCGAGAGCACCCGACAGGCGCTCCTTCTGGCTGTCCGACAGCGGCACCGCGGTGGTGACCAGGGCCACCACTCGGCCGCGCCGCGCGGCGGCGAGCTTCGAGTAGGACTCGAGGCCCTGCTCCAGGCTACGGCCACGCGGGTTGTTGACCAGGCTGGTGACCAGCCGGACGGTGCCCGCGTTGGCGCGGCCGCCGAGCAGCTTCCTGATCAGCGCAGCCTTGGCGGCGGCGCCGGCCTTCGGCTCGGTCAGCGCGGAGCGCAGCTCGTTGGAGCCGCTCACCACCCGGCCGAACCGGAACAGCTCGTCCTCGACGTCGTCCAGGGCACCGGCCTTCTCGGCGGCGATGACCTCGGCGTACGAGGACAGCTCCTCGACCGCGTCGACCAGGTCACGCGCGCCCGACCAGCGGGAGCGGACCAGGCCGGAGACCAGGTCGACAGCCTCGCCGGAAACCTGGCCGGACAGCAGCGAGGTGACCAGCTGCGCCTTGTCCTGACCCGACCGGGACGGGTCGGTCAGCACGCGGCGGAACGACACCTCACGGTCCAGCAGGGCCGTGACGGCGGTGAGCTCCTCGGCGAGCTTGGCCGCGTCCACCGAGGTGGAATCGGTCAGGCTCTCCAGGTTCTGCCGCCCGGCGACGAGGGCCTCGCGGCTGGCGCCGATCACTTGGCCGCGCCCTGAGCAACGGCGGCCTTGGACTCCAGCTCGTCCAGGAAGCGGTCGATGACACCGCTCTGCCGGGCGGAGTCCTCAAGGGACTCGCCCACGATGCGGGACGCCAGCTGGGAGGCCAGCGAGCCCACGTCCTGGCGCAGGGCGGCGGACGCCTGCTTCTTGTCGGCCTCGATCTGGGCGTGGCCGGCGGCGACGATGGCCTCGCGCTGACGCTGGCCCTCCTCGCGCATCTCGGTGAGCTGGGCTGCGCCCTGCTCGCGAGCCTGCTCGACGATGCGGGCAGCCTCGTGACGCGCGTCGGCGAGCTCGGCGCGGTACTGCTCAAGCAGGGCCTGGGCCTCGGCCTGGGCGGCCTCGGCGCGCTCCATGCCGCCCTCGATGGCGTCCCGGCGCTCCGACAGCACCTTCTCGATGCTGGGGAGGAGCTTCTTGCCGAGCAGACCGAAGACGATGAAGAAGCAGATCAGGCCGATGATGATCTCGGGCCACGCGGGGAGGAGAGGATTCATCTTCTCCTCGGCCGCGAGCTGCGCCGCGATGCTCATATCTGGACCTTCCTCGAAAGGGTCTTCGGCGGGATTACTTGTTGCCGAAGACGAACGGCATGACGATGCCGATCAGAGCGAGGGCCTCGGTGAGCGCGAAGCCGATGAACATGTTGGCGCGGATGAGACCGGCCGCCTCGGGCTGGCGGGCCATGGCCTGGACACCGTTACCGAAGATCAGACCGACGCCGATGCCGGGGCCGATGGCGGCGAGGCCGTAGCCGATCGAGGCGACGGAACCGTAGACAGTGCCCTCAGCGAGGAAGCTCATTGCAGTTGTCCTTTGCAGGGGTGGTGAACCGGTGGTGATTGGCCACCGGGCATTCCGGGAGGTGTGGTTCGGGGGTGGGGCCGGGGGCCCCAGGCTCAGTGCGCCTCTTCGAGGGCACCGGCGATGTAGCTGCTGGCCAGCATCACGAAGATGTAGGCCTGCAGGAACTGGACCAGCAGCTCGAAGGCGGTCAGCGCGATGGTCACGACGAAGGAGGCCGTGCCGTACAGCGCGCCCAGGGTCGGGCTGAGCAGGTACCAGGAGGCGATGGAGAACATCACGATCAGCAGGTGGCCGGCGAACATGTTCGCGAAGGCTCGGACCGCGAGCGTGAAGGGGCGCACGAAGATGTTCGAGAAGAACTCGATCGGCACCAGGATGAACATGACCCAGCCGGGGATGCCCGACGGCCAGCAGAGGTTCTTGAAGCCGCCGACGAAGCCGTGCTTCTTGAAGGTCAGCGTCATGTAGGTGAGCCACACGACGGCTGCGAGGCCGGCCGGGAAGGCGATCGCCGCGGTCACCGGGAACTGGGCGAACGGGATGATCGACATGATGTTCATCAACCAGATGAAGAAGAACATCGAGACGAGCATCGGGACGTACTTCTCGCCCTTCTTGCCGATCGTCTCCAGAACGATGGAGCGCTTGACGAAGTCGTAGCCGATCTCACCGACCAGCTGCAGCTTGCCGGGGACGAGCCGCGGCTTCGCGAAGGCGGCCCAGAAGAACAGAACGACCAGTACCGCAACGATCATCGACAGCAGCATCGGCTTGTTGAACTCGAAGCTGCCGATCGTGAAAATCGGCTCGAACTGGAACTCGTTCAGACCCGGGGCCGGGAAGCCGCAGCCAGCGTCCCCGAAGTGGCAACTGCCTGAGGCGAGGGACGTGAGTTCAGCACTCACCACGGACTCCTTCGTCGTGACGCATGGTTACGGCAACCTCGGTGTGTCGGCGTGGCCTGCGACCACGGAGCGGCACTGGAACTTGATGGGTTTCTCGCCGACCCCGCCCGGCAGTGCGCTGCACCGCCGCGGGATCATCGAAGACTGCGCGGATCCGGGGGGCGATCGGTCCGCCGTGCGGACAGACCTGGCCTCTTCCCGTACTCCGTTGTTGCGACGGACGATAGCAGCCCGTCAGCGCGGCATAAACACCGCCCCCCTCGTTGGGGGGACAGAGGGGCGCCGTCACTGTTGACGCCCCTTGTCGGACGGCTTGTTGCCCTTGTTTTCAGAGGCGTTGGGGTCGACGTAGAACATCTTCGCCTTCAGTGCGCCGCGCACCTGGAACCCCGTCCAGATGAGTGCGCAGCCGAGCAGCGTGAAGGCGAAGGCCTGCCGGTTGAAGAGCTCGGTGTCCTTGAACACGGCCAGCACGATGCCGACCAGCAGGATCTGCGTCGTGTACACGAGCAGCGCCGCGGCCATCATGATGTGCGGGTTCGACCTGGTCAGCCGGTCGAGCGCGACCTGACCCGAGGTGAAGAAGGCCATCACCAGCAGCGTTCCGAAGAGGGCGCCGAGCAAGCCCTTGCCACCCGCGACTGCAAAGGAGATCGCCATGGCGAGGACTCCGGCGACCGCAGTGGGGATCGCGGCGCCTCGGAGGATCCGGGCGTCGTTGGACGGCATGTCGGCAACTCCGGCGGCATGTCGATGGCGGGGGGACGGGCACAGAACGTGATGGTGACACCGGACCGGAACCGCCGCGGACCGGCCGCTCTGCGGCGAGTCCGTCGAGGGAGACCGGCCAGGGACGGAAGTCATCCACCTGTGAGGTCTTTCGGCGTGTTCTCGGTACTCGTGAACGGTATCACAAACTATTTGATGAGAGCTTTACCATGAATGTGTGGTACCTGTCACACCGATGGCCCAACAGTGCCGCCGAACGGGTGAGGGGGCTTGACAGGACGTCACTTCGCCCTACCGGCCGCGCCCGTGGCCGTGACCACGGCTTCCGGTCGCGGAGGAACCCTTCGGCAGCCCCCCGAGCAGTCGCTTGTCCTCGGCGGACAGCTCGGCCATCGGTTCGGTGGCGGACTCCGAGGCGGACTCGGCGGTCAGGGCCGTGCCCTCCTCCTCGCGCACCGCCGCCGGGGCGGACTTCCGGCCCGCCGGACGGCGGCGGTAGCGCGGCGGGACGAAGGCCTGCACCGCGCGCGGGGCCCGCGGCCGGAACCGCGGGGTCAGCAGCACCACCAGGCCGACCAGGCAGAGCCCGGCCAGCATCAGCACCAGGGTGCGGCCGGTGTTGGTGACCGAGAAGGCGACGGTCCCGAAGGCGATCAGCGCGGCCCAGAAGTACATGATCAGCACGGCGCGGCTGTGCGAGTGGCCGACCTGGAGCAGTCGGTGGTGCAGGTGCCGCTTGTCCGCGGCGAACGGCGACTGGCCGGCCCAGGTGCGGCGGACCACGGCGAGCAGCAGATCCGCCAGCGGCAGCGCGATGACCGTCAGCGGCAGCAGCAGCGGGATGTAGATCGGCACCAGGGCGTGCACGGTGAGGGTCTGCGAACCCGTCTCGCTGGTGATCAGGTCGGGGTCGACCCGGCCGGTGATCGAGATCGCCGCGACGGCCAGCATCAGGCCCAGCATCATCGAACCGGAGTCGCCCATGAAGATCCGGGCCGGGTGCATGTTGTGCGCCAGGAAGCCCAGGCACATGCCGATCAGCAGCACGCTGAAGAGCACGGCGGGGGCGGCGTCACTGATCGTGTAGCCGTACCAGAGCCGGTAGGAGTACAGGAAGAAGGCCATCGCGGCGATGCAGACCATGCCGCCGGCCAGGCCGTCCAGGCCGTCGATGAAGTTCACCGCGTTGACCATGACGACGACCAGGGTGACCGAGATGACCATGCCCTGGGTCGGGCTGACCGCGACCGGGCCGGAGCCGGGCACCGGCAGGGTGATCACCGTGACGCCCTGCCACACCATCACGCCGGCGGCGATCATCTGGCCGCCCAGCTTCACCAGCGCGTCCACGCCCCACTTGTCGTCCAGCACGCCGAGCAGCCACATGATCCCGGCGCCGGAGAGCAGCGCGCGGATGTCGGTGCCCTGCGAGAACACCTTGCTCAGGTTGTCCAGCTGGGAGGCGACCAGGATGCCGGCGCAGAGGCCGCCGAACATCGCGATGCCGCCGAGCCGCGGGGTGGGTTCGCGGTGCACGTCGCGGGCGCGGACCGGGGGCATCGCCCCCGCCGCGATGGCGAACTTCCGCACCGGGCCGGTCAGCAGGTAGGTGACGGCCGCGGTGCAGAACAGCACCAGCAGATACTCACGCACCACTGGCCTCCTGCTGCACTGTCCGACGGGTGGGTACCGAAGGTACGCCCGTGCCTGTCCGGGGTTCGAGGTGCGTCGCCACGGCACACACCTTATTGAGTCGGACGCCGGGTGCGTGCATCGCGGTTCGCCCTACCGGGTAGGAGATCGGTTCATCCGGTCAGCGGCGGCCCGCGAACGCCCCCGCCAGCTCCCGGACCCGCTCCCCCACCCGGACGTCCGTGCCCCCGGCGAGCAGCCGTCCGATCAGCCCGGCGATCTCCGTCAGCTCGCTCTCGCCCATGCCCTGGGAGGTCACCGTGCCGGTGCCCAGGCGGATGCCGGAGGCCTCGGACGGCGGCGCCGGGTCGTACGGCAGCGCGCACTTGCCGAGCAGCAGCCCGGCGACGGCGCAGCGCCGCTCCGCCTCGGCGCCGCTCACCCCGAGCGGGCCGACGTCGACCGTCACCAGGTGGGTGTCGGTCCCGCCGGTCAGTGGACGCGCCCCCGCCGCTTCGAGCCCCGCCGCCAGCACCCGCGCCCCCGCGACGGTGCGGTGCGCGTACGCGCGGTAGGCGGGCGTGGCGGCCTCGGCCAGGGCGACGGCCTTGCCGGCCACCTCGTTCATCGCGGCGCCGCCCTGGGTGAACGGGAAGACCGCCCGGTCGATCCGGTCGGCCAGCTCGGCGGTGGAGAGCAGCAGGCCCCCGCGCGGCCCCCGGAGCAGTTTGTGGGTGGCGGCCACGGTGACGTCCGCGTACGGCACCGGGGAGGGCGCCAGGCCCGCCGCGATCAGGCCGGTGGTCTGCGCGACGGTGGCGACCAGGTAGGCGTCCACCTCGTCGGCGATCTCCCGGAAGGCGGCCCAGTCCGGGTGCCGGGGGTGCGAGATGGAGCCGGCCACGATGGCCTTGGGGCGGTGCAGGCGGGCCAGTTCGCGGACCTGGTCGAGGTCGACCAGCCCGTCCTCGCGGCGCACCCCGTAGCCGACGAACTCGAACCACCGGCCGGAGAAGTTGGCCCGCGAGCCGCAGCTGAGGTGGCCGCCGTGCTCCAGCGACATCGCCAGCACCGCGTCCCCCGGCCGCAGCAGCGCCGCGTAGGCGGCCAGCATCGCCGAGGTGGCCGAACGCGGCTGGACGTTGGCGTGCGGCGCCGTGAACAGCGCGCGGGCCCGGTCGACGGCCAGCAGTTCGGCGGCGTCGGCCAGCGCGCAGCCGGTGTGGTGGCGCCGGCCCGGGTAGCCCTCGGCGTACTTGTCGATCAGCGGGCCGGCGAGCGCGGCCAGCACGGCCGGGCTGGTGAGGTTCTCCCCGGCCAGCAGCTGGATCGTCTCGGCCCGCCGCTCGGCCTCGGCGGCGAGCAGGTCGGCGATCTGGGGGTCGGCCCGGTGGAGGACCTCGTCGGGCGCCCCGGACGCCCACCGGCGCCCCGTCGTCTCGGTGGAACCGGTCGCGGCATCGGTGACGGTCATGGCGGGGCTCCCGGGCGGCATGGGGCCACCTCCCGGTCGGAGGCCGGGAGAGGGTGAGGGTTCCTCCAGCGTAGGACCGGCCCCCGGGAGCGGCGCGGCGGCGCGGGCCGGGATGCACCCGCCCGGGCGCCCGGACGGTCACGGCCTACGGGGCCGCCCTGCTCAGTAGCGCGCGGGAACCCCGGTGAGCGCGGTGACCACCGGGTCGACCGCGTGGAATATCTCCTCGCCGCAGTTGCGGAACATGCCGATCGGCGCGCCGTACGGGTCGTGCACCTCGTCAGACTCGGGGGTGGCGGCGAGCAACCAGCCGCGCAGCGAGGCGGCGGCCCGGACCAGCGCGCGGGCGCGCTCGGTCACGTCGGCGCCGCGTCGCGGGTCCGGGAGGGTGCCGGGGTCGATCGTCCGGACCAGGCGGGTGAACTCCTTCATGGTGAAGGTGCGCAGGCCGGCCTCGTGCCCCATCGAGATGACCTGGGCCCGGTGGTCCAGGGTCGCGGTGAGCACCAGGTCGGCCTCGACCACGTGCTCGTCCAGCAGCTCACGGCCGGTGAAGCCGCCGCTGTCGGCGCCGTACTCGTCCAGCACCGTGGCGGCGTGGTCCTCCATCGGTGCGCCCTCGTGGCCCCAGGTGCCGGCCGACTCCACCAGGATGCGGCCGGCCACCCGCGGGTTCAGCCGGGTGTCCAGCTCACGCCTGGTGAGCCGCTCGGCGATCGGCGAGCGGCAGATGTTGCCGGTGCACACGTACAGGATCCGGAAGTGGTCCAGCGGCCTGGGGCCCACGGCCAGGTACGGCGATATGCCGGGCCCGGCATGGAGGGAGGCGGCCGTCAACTGCCGGCCTCCAGGTCGGGGACGACCTCCCTCAGCTGCTCGGCGGTGATCGCGCCGGCCCGCAGCAGCACCGGGACCTTGCCCGTGACATCGACGATCGACGAGGCCTGCGCGTGGTCGGCCGTGCCGCCGTCCAGGTAGACCGAGATGGCGTCGCCGAGCTGCTGCTCGGCCTCGTCACAGGTGGACGGCGACGGCCCGCCGGTCCGGTTGGCGCTGGAGACCGCCAGCGGGCCGGTGGTGTTCAGCAGCTCGATGGCGACCGGGTGCAGCGGCATCCGGACGGCGACCGTGCCCCGGGTCTCGCCGAGGTCCCAGCGCAGCGAGGGCTGGTGCTTGGCGACCAGGGTGAGCCCGCCCGGCCAGAACGCGTCGACCAGCTCCCAGGCCTGCTCGGAGAAGTCGGTGACCAGCCCGTGCAGGGTGGTCGGCGAGCCGACCAGGACGGGTGAGGGCATGTTGCGGCCACGGCCCTTGGCGGCGAGCAGGGCGGCGACGGCCTCCGGTGAGAAGGCGTCCGCACCGACCCCGTAGAGGGTGTCGGTGGGCAGCACGACGAGTTCGCCCCGGCGGATGGCCGAGGCGGCCTCGCGCAGGCCCGTCGCGCGGTCCCCTGCGTCGGCACAGTCGTAGCGGCGGCTCATCGGTGCGGTCCCCTTCCGAGACAACTCATCACGTGGACGGACGCGGTCACAGCGACGCCTTGCGCGCCGTGGTGAATCGCGGCCGGTTGTTCAGATCGCGGTGGTCGGCGGTGTCGGTCCAGCCGGCTTCCTCGTTGAAGATCCACGGGACCTGGCCGCCCTGGGTGTCGGCGTGCTCGATCACCACGGCGCCGCCCGGGCGCAGGAGCCTGGCGGCGACCCGCTGGATGCCCCGGATGGTGTCCAGGCCGTCCTCGCCGGAGAAGAGCGACATCTGCGGATCGTGGTCGCGGGCCTCCGGCGCGACGTACTCCCACTCGGTGAGCGGGATGTACGGCGGGTTGGAGATGACCAGGTCGAAGCGGCCGTCCCAGCCGTGGTCGCCCTCGAAGGCGCGGGTGGCGTCACCCTCGTGCAGGGTGATCCGGGCGCGGTCGGGCGAGGCCCCGATGTTGCGCCGGGTGTAGGGCAGCGCGCCCTCGTCGAGCTCGAAGGCGTGCACGGTGGAGCGCGGCAGCTCCTGCGCCAGGGCGAGCGCGATGGCGCCGGATCCGGAGCAGAGGTCGACCACCAGCGGCTCGGCCACGTCCATGTCGCGGACCGCGTCTATGGCCCACTCGACCACGGACTCGGTCTCCGGCCGGGGTACGAAGACACCGGGGCCGACCGCCAGCTCCAGGTAGCGGAAGAACGCCCGCCCGGTGATGTGCTGGAGCGGCTCGCGTGCCTCCCGCCGGGAGACGGCCTCCCAGTAGCGGGCGTCGAAGTCCGCGTCCTTGACCGTGTGCAGTTGGCTGCGCTTGACGCTGTGGACGTGTGCGGCGAGTTCCTCCGCGTCGAAGCGCGGCGACGGCACGCCGGCCGCGGCCAACCGCTGGGTGGCCTGGGCCACCTCGGCGAGTAGCAGGTTCATCCGTACGACCTCTTGCTTCCGCTCTCCGGCCTCGACGTCGGTCTCGCTGCCGCAGGTGTCAGTTCTGTTGGGCCGCGGCCAGCTTGGCCGCCGCGTCCGTGTCGACGCAGGACTGGATCACCGCGTTCAGGTCGCCGTCCAGGACCTGGTCCAGGTTGTACGACTTGAAGCCCGTGCGGTGGTCCGAGATGCGGTTCTCCGGGTAGTTGTACGTCCGGATCCGCTCGGAACGGTCCACCGTGCGGACCTGGCTGCGACGGGCGTCCGAAGCCTCCCGCTCGGCCTCCTCCTGCGCGGCGGCCAGCAGCCGCGAACGCAGGATGCGCATCGCCTGCTCCTTGTTCTGGAGCTGGCTCTTCTCGTTCTGGCAGGAGGCCACGATACCGGTCGGCAGGTGGGTGATCCGGACCGCGGAGTCGGTGGTGTTGACCGACTGCCCGCCGGGGCCGGACGAACGGTAGACGTCGATCCGCAGGTCGTTGGCCACGATCTCGACCTCGACCTCCTCCGCCTCGGGGGTGACCAGCACGCCGGCCGCCGAGGTGTGGATGCGGCCCTGCGACTCCGTGGCCGGCACGCGCTGCACGCGGTGCACGCCGCCCTCGTACTTCAGCCGGGCCCAGACGCCCTGACCGGGCTCGGTGCTGCCCTTGGTCTTGACGGCGACGGAGACGTCCTTGTAGCCGCCGAGGTCGGACTCGTTGGAGTCGATGATCTCGGTCTTCCAGCCGATCCGCTCGGCGAAGCGCAGGTACATCCGGAGCAGGTCACCGGCGAAGAGCGCCGACTCCTCGCCGCCCTCACCCGCCTTGATCTCCAGGATGACGTCCTTGTCGTCGTTCGGGTCGCGCGGGACCAGCAGCAGCCGCAGTTCCTCGGTCAGTTGCTCGCGGCGGGCCTCGGAGTCCTTCACCTCGGCCAGGAACTCCGGCTCCTCGGCCGCGAGTTCACGGGCGGCCTGGATGTCCTCACCGGCCTGCTTCCACTCCCGGAAGACCCGGGTGATCGGGGTCAGCTCGGCGTACCGCTTGGCCAGCTTGCGCGCGTTGGCCTGGTCGGCGTGGACGGACGGGTCGGCCAGCCTCGTCTCGAGGGCGGCGTGCTCGACGAGGAGCTCTTCGACTGCCTCGAACATGGGGTGGCCTTCTTCCCGGGGTGTGGGTGGGTGGGATCGCTGAGGCTGCGGGGGGACGCGAACGGCGCCGGTCCCCAGCGCCCCCGGAACGAGTACGGGGGCGCCGGGAACCGGCGCCGAGGGAGCGCTAGGCCTTCGCGCTGTGCTGCTTGCCGAAGCGGGCCTCGAAGCGGGCCACGCGGCCACCGGTGTCGAGGATCTTCTGCTTGCCGGTGTAGAACGGGTGGCACTGCGAGCAGACCTCGGCGCGGATCTCGCCACTGGTCTCGGTCGAGCGGGTGGTGAACTCGGCGCCGCAGGTGCAGGTCACACGGGTGACCACGTACTCGGGGTGAACGTTGGGCTTCAAGGGGTTCTCCTAGGTTCGGGAGGGCACCGGGTCGGCGGCTGGGACGCCGCACGTGAACCGGGACCGACGGACCAGTCTGCCAGGACGGGTCGCTTCTTCCCAAACCGGGGCGCGTTCCGGGATATTCCGGGCCCCCGGCCGGGCGTGTTCACCGCCGTGCGGGAGCCGTCGGGACGGTCCCGGTGGCGGTCCCGGTGGCGGTCCCCGCGGGGGCACCGGCGGGGGCCGTCGCAGGGGCGGTGGCCGTGGCACCGGGCGCCTTGGCGCGGCCGGTGGGGCCGGTGGGGCCGGTGGCACCGGCGGGGCCCTTGACGGGGGCCTTGGGGGCGCCGGTGGGGGTGGCCGTGGGCGTGGCCTGCGCCGGGTTCTGCGGCTGCGCCACGACGACCGCCGACGGCAGCGGCCGGTCGCCCTTCAGGGCCGCCCAGACCTGGTCGGCCTGCGGCTGCTGCTGGACCACCCGGTCCGGGTCGCTCGGCGCGGTCACCACGGGCAGGGTGACCATGGTGAGCCGGTCCGGCCCGATGCCCTTGAGTTCCTCGGCGAGCCCGACGAGGGCGTTGACCGAGGCGAGCGCGGAGTCGGTGGTGATGCTGCGGGTCAGGGTGTCGCCGGTCGACCAGAGCTTGGCCGGGTTGGTCAGCAGCCCCGCCCCGCCGGCCCGGTCGAGCAGTGAGCGCACCATCTGCTTCTGCAGCTCGATCCGGCCGAGGTCGCTGCCGTCCCCGACGCCGTGCCGGGTGCGGACGAAGGCCAGCGCCTGCTCGCCGTCGAGGCGGTGCTCACCGGGCGGGAGGTCCAGCCCGCTGTCCTTGTCGCGGATGGCCACCGTGGTGGTCACGGTGACCCCGCCGATCGCGTCCACGACCCGGGCGAAGCCCTCGAAGTCAACCTCGACGTAGTGGTCCATCCGCAGCCCGCTGATCTGCTCCGCGGTCTTCACCGCGCACGCCGCGCCCCCGGTCTCGTACGCGCTGTTGAACATCGCGCGTTTCGCCGCCGGGGTGGTCCGCCCCCCGGCGTCGGTGCACTCGGGGCGCGGGACGAGGGTGTCGCGGGGTATCGAGACCACGTCGGCGCGCGAGTGGTCCTGGTTGACGTGCACGACCATCGCGGTGTCCGAGCGCGCCGTGCCGTCGGCGTCGCCGCCGGCCAGGCCGGCGTTGCCGCCGGCGCGCGAGTCCGAGCCCAGCACCAGCAGGTTGAACGACCCGTCGGTGGCCGTGGGCGGCCGGGAGGTGCCCAGCCGGGCGTTGATGTCGACGCTCCTGATGTTGGCGTTCAGCCGGTGGTACGCGTAGCCGGCCGCTCCGGCCCCGAGGACGACGAGCGCGGCGAACGCACACGCGGCCACGCGCAGGAGCCTGCGGCGGCGGTTCGGAACCCTCTTGTGCTCGGCCATACGATCCAGAATAAATCGGACAAGATGCCGTAAAGACCTCAAGATGTCCCGACTCTGGAACAAACCTCCGAAATGGATCTTCCCGACAAACCTCCGGAGACCCCGCAGCCCCCGGAACACGACGAACCCCGGCCCGCTCGCGCGGGCCGGGGTTCCGTGTCGAGAAACCGTCTCGCGACGGTCAGTCGCCGGACCCGGGGGTCGTCTTGGCGATCTGCATCAGGAACTCGGCGTTGGACTTGGTCTGCTTCATCTTGTCCAGCAGCAGCTCGATCGCCTGCTGCGAGTCGAGCGCGTGCAGCACCCGGCGCAGCTTCCAGACGATCGCCAACTCCTCGCTGCCGAGCAGGATCTCCTCCTTGCGGGTGCTGGAGGCGTCCACGTCGACGGCCGGGAAGATGCGCTTGTCCGAGAGCTTCCGGTCGAGCTTGAGCTCCATGTTGCCGGTGCCCTTGAACTCCTCGAAGATCACCTCGTCCATCCGCGAGCCGGTCTCGACCAGCGCGGTGGCCAGGATGGTCAGCGAGCCGCCGTTCTCGATGTTGCGCGCGGCGCCGAAGAACTTCTTCGGCGGGTACAGCGCGGTCGAGTCGACACCACCGGACAGGATGCGGCCGGAGGCCGGCGCCGCCAGGTTGTAGGCACGGCCGAGACGGGTGATCGAGTCCAGCAGGATCACCACGTCGTGGCCCAGCTCCACCAGGCGCTTGGCGCGCTCGATGGCCAGCTCGGCCACCGTGGTGTGGTCCTCCGCCGGGCGGTCGAAGGTCGAGGAGATGACCTCGCCCTTCACCGACCGCTGCATGTCGGTGACCTCTTCCGGACGCTCGTCGACCAGGACGACCATCAGGTGGCACTCGGGGTTGTTGTGGGTGATCGCGTTGGCGACCGCCTGCAGCACCATCGTCTTACCGGTCTTCGGCGGCGCGACGATCAGACCGCGCTGGCCCTTGCCGATCGGCGACACGAGGTCGATGATCCGGGTGGTCAGCACGCCCGGGTCGGTCTCCAGACGGAGCCGGTCCTGCGGGTACAGCGGGGTGAGCTTGTTGAACTCGGGGCGGCCGCGGCCGCTCTCCGGGTCCATCCCGTTGACGGAGTCCAGCCGCACCATGGCGTTGAACTTCTCGCGGCGCTCGCCGTCGCGCGGCTGACGCACCGCACCGGTGATGGCGTCGCCCTTGCGCAGGCCGTTCTTGCGGACCTGGGCGAGCGAGACGTAGACGTCGTTCTGGCCCGGCAGGTAGCCGGAGGTCCGCACGAACGCGTAGTTGTCGAGGATGTCCAGGATGCCCGCGACCGGGATCAGGACGTCGTCCTCGCCGACCTGCGGCTCGGCCGGGCCGGCCTCGAAGCCCTCGCGGCGGCTGCTGCCACGGCCACGGCGGTCGCGGTAGCGGCCGCGCCGGCCACGGCGCCCGTCGCCGAACTCGTCGTCGTCGAAGCCGCCCTGGGGCTGCGCCTGCTGCACCTGCTGCGGCTGGGCCTGCTGGCCGCCGCTCGGGCGGCTCTGCTGGCTGTCGCCCTGGGTGCTCTGGGCGCCCTGCTGCTGGGGGCGCTCGGTACGGTCCCGGCGGTTGCGGCGGTCGCGGCGCGACTCGCGCCCGTCGCCGTCCTGGCCGGCCTGGGCCTCGCCGGCCTCCTGGCGGCCCTCGCGCTCGCCGGCCTCGCGGCCACCGCGGCGGTCACGACGGTCGCGGCGGGTCTCGCTGCGACCCTCCTCGCGGTTCTCGAAGGCGCGGGCGCCCTCGGGACGGGCCTCGGCCTGCTTGGCCTCGGTCGCCACGGCGGCGGGCGCCTCGGCGGCCTCGGCCACCGGGGCGCCGGCGGCCGAGGTGGCCCGGCGGCGGGTCCGCTCGGTCCGGGCGGGGGCGGCGGTCTCGGCGGCGGCCTGGACCGGGATCTCGATCTGGGCCTGCGCCTCGGCGGCGGCGGGGGCCTCGGCCGCAGCAGCGGCGGCGGCCTTGGTGCGGCGGGCGGGCTTCTCGGCCGGCTCGGCGGCCTCGGCCTTGGCGGCGCGCTTGGCGGCCGGAGCGGCCGCGGCGGCGGTCCCGGCGCCGGCGAGCAGCGGGTCTCCGCCGCTCTTCTCCTTGATGGTCTCGATCAGCTGGCTCTTGCGCATGCGTCCGGTACCGGTGATGCCAAGGTCCGCGGCGAGCTTCTGCAGCTCGGCCAGGACCATGCCGTCCAGGCCCGCGGCAGCGGTACGACGGCGTCGCGCCGGAGCCGCGGGGGCGGCGGCTGCGTCCGACGCCTCGGCGTCCGGGCGCGCGCCCATCAGATCGGTGGTGTCGCTCACTAAGGGTCCTTCCCTGGAGCGGACGTCGGCCTGTCTGGCTCGGCGACCGGTTGTGCTGTCCTGACCAACGCTCGTCTGCGTCGGTCCGAGGCGGTGATCCCCCGGATGGCGGTGTGCCGGTCGGGGGAGAGCTGCGAGGTGCGGTGCATGAAGCACGGTGGTGCTGAGTGGCGTGGTGGAACGGTCGAACGTCGACCCGCCCCCAGCCTTCGGCCGGGTGGTACCCCCACCCCAGCTTTCGGCGGGGAGATATCCCCACGCTGCCTGCGAATCCCGGGCCCCCGTCGCGTGACGGTGGCCCGTGCTCCGCCCGTCCTGTGCCTCAAGGTGGGAGGCCGCGGGTGGGAGTCAGGTGCCGTCACGGCTTCGGGATGCGGCCGCAAGTCGCGCAGGCAGGCTGCGTACGCGCTGCGGTGGGCTCCCGGAGAATCGTCGCCCCGTATATCGCCGGGACTCCGCTGGTGCGGAGTGCTGGGATCGGGACGCGGCGCACCTAGCCCCGGAGGGCACCTGGTGCAGCAATGAGGTTAACACTACCGACCCCCTCAGACATTCCCCAGCCTTGCGCTTGCCAATCGTGTCCGGACGGCCCGGCTCCGGCGCACCGGTCCGGGCCCGCTCCGAACGGGTGCTCAGACGTCGAGCGGGAGCACCGTGGCCCCGGTCCGGTCGAGCTCCAGCCGGTGCGCGGCGAACACCGGGCCGCCGGAACCGTGGTCCTCGGCGAAGGACAGGACCTTCTGCACGCCCGCCTCGTCGGTGAGCGCGAGCACGGTCGGGCCCGCGCCGGAGATCACCGCGGCGACGCCCTCCGCACGGAGCGCGCCCACCAGGGCGGCGCTGTCCGGCATCGCGGAGGCCCGGTAGTCCTGGTGCAGCCGGTCCTCGGTGGCGGCGAGCAGCAGCTCGGGGCGCCGGGTCAGGGCCTCGACCAGCAGCGCGGCGCGACCCGCGTTGACGGCGGCGTCGGCCAGCGGGACGGTCTTCGGCAGCAGGCCGCGGGCGGTCTCGGTGAGCACCTCGGTGGCCGGTACGAAGACCACCGGGACGACCTGGTCGGAGGGCTCCAGGGCGACCGCCCGGGCGGTGTCCTCCTCGGTCCAGGCCACCGTGAAGTTGCCGCGCAGGCAGGCCGCGACGTTGTCCGGGTGGCCCTCCAGCTCGGAGGCGAGGGCGAGCAGGGCGTCGTCGTCCAGCGCGGACGGGCCGCCGATGGTGACGGCGCGGGCCGCCACGATGCCGGCGCAGATCGCGGCGGACGACGAGCCCAGGCCGCGGCCGTGCGGTATGCGGTTGGCGCAGACGACTTCGAGGCCGCGCGGCTGGCCGCCGAGACGGTCGAAGGCGGCGCGCATCGAGCGGACCACGAGGTGGCGCTCGTCGCGGGCCAGGCTGTCGGCACCCTCACCGGCGATGTCGACGGAGAGCCCGGAGTCGGAGACCCGGACGACCACGTCGTCGTACAGACCCAGCGCGAGTCCGAAGGCGTCGAAGCCGGGGCCGAGGTTGGCACTGGTCGCGGGGACCCGGACCCGGACGGCGGCGGCACGGAACGCAGGACCGGCCATGCGGTGGACTCTCCTGGGGAAATCGGGCGGCGCGAAGCGCGTCGGTGCGAGGGTGGGAGGGGGCCGCGGGCCCCGGCCGGGGCGGTCGGTCACAGTCGATGGTGCGGCTCCCGCGGTGGGGCCGGACCCGGGGCATGTGCCACACGGCCGAACCCAGAGTATCGAAGAGAGGTTCCACAGCGGTACACCCCGTGGGCCTTCCGTCTGGTGTGTTGCCGGTTCTGGCCGGAATCCATGCCGGAATCGGATCGGAAAGCGCCGTGGAATTGACACAAAAGTGTCAGTCGAGAACGACGCAGGGCCGACCCCCGAAAGGGTCGGCCCGGCGTTCGGTCACGGGTCAGTCGAGCAGGCCGAGGCGCTGCGCGGCGGTCTCCGGGTCGATCGGGACGATCTGCGGCTGCGGCGCGCCGGCCACCGCCCAGTCCGGGTCCTTGAGGCCGTTGCCGGTCACCGTGCAGACGATCCGCTGGCCCGGGTCGACCAGGCCGGCCTCCGCCTTGGCCAGCAGACCGGCCACCGAGGCGGCCGACGCGGGCTCCACGAAGACGCCCTCCTGCGAGGCCAGGAGCCTGTAGGCGGACAGGATCTGACGGTCGGTCACCTTGTCGATCAGGCCACCCGACTCGTCCCGCGCGGCGAGCGCGTAGTCCCAGGAGGCCGGGTTGCCGATCCGGATCGCGGTGGCGATGGTCTGCGGCTTGAGCACCGGGGCGCCGTCCACGATCGGGGCGGAGCCGGCGGCCTGGAAGCCCCACATCCGCGGGGTGCGGGCGGCCAGGCCGTCCGCCGCGTACTCGCGGTAGCCCTTCCAGTACGCGGTGATGTTGCCCGCGTTGCCGACCGGCAGGACGTGGATGTCCGGCGCGTCGCCGAGCATGTCGACGATCTCGAAGGCCGCGGTCTTCTGGCCCTCGATGCGAACCGGGTTCACCGAGTTGACCAGCGCCACCGGATACTTCTCGGACAGTTCACGCGCAAGGGTGAGGCAGTCGTCGAAGTTCCCGTCCACCTGAAGGATCTTGGCGCCGTGGACCAGCGCCTGGCCCATCTTGCCGAGGGCGATCTTGCCCTGCGGGACCAGCACCGCCGACACCATCCCGGCCCGCACCGCGTAGGCGGCGGCGGAGGCCGAGGTGTTGCCGGTGGAGGCGCAGATGACGGCCTGGGCGCCGTCCTCCTTCGCCTTGGAGATGGCCATCGTCATGCCGCGGTCCTTGAAGGACCCGGTCGGGTTGGCGCCCTCGACCTTGAGGTAGACCTCGCAGCCGGTGCGCTCGGAGAGCACCTGGGCGGGAACCAGCGGGGTGCCGCCCTCCAGCAGCGTGACCACCGGGGTGGCCTCGCTGACCGGCAGGCGGTCCCGGTACTCCTCGATCAGGCCGCGCCACTGGTGGGTGTGGGTGCCTCTGGCCGCGTTCTCGGCAACGCCGCTCATCATCTGTTCCTACTCCCCTTCGACCCGCATGATGCTGGCCACGTCGCGCACGCTGTCCAGTGCGCGGAGCTTGTCCACCGTCGCCGACAGGGCGGCGTCGGTGGCCCGGTGGGTGACCACGACGAGCGAGGCGTCGCCGTCGCGGCCCTGCTGGCGCACGGTGTCGATGGACACCCCGTGCTCGGCGAAGACCGACGCGACCTGGGCGAGCACGCCCGCGCGGTCGTCGACGTCCAGGCTGACGTGGTAGCGGGTGATCACCTCGTCCATCGGCTTGGCCGGCAGCTGCGTGTACACCGAGTTGCCGGGGCCGGTGGCACCGGCGAGCTTGTTGCGACAGACCGCGACCAGGTCGCCGAGGACCGCCGAGGCGGTCGGCGCGCCGCCCGCGCCCGGGCCGTAGAACATCAGCCGTCCGGCCGCCTCGGCCTCGACGAACACCGCGTTGTACGCCTCGCGGACGGACGCCAGCGGGTGCGACAGCGGGATCATCGCCGGGTGGACGCGCGCGGTGACCGACTCGCCGTCGGCCGCCCGCTCGCAGATCGCCAGCAGCTTGACCACGCAGCCCATCTTCTTGGCGGAGGCGATGTCGGCGGCGGTCACCTCGGTCAGGCCCTCGCGGTAGACGTCCGCCGCGGTCACCTTGGTGTGGAAGGCGATGCCGGCCAGGATCGCGGCCTTGGCGGCGGCGTCGAAGCCCTCCACGTCGGCCGTCGGGTCGGCCTCGGCGTAGCCGAGCGCAGTGGCCTCCTCCAGCGCCTCCGAGTAGCCGGCGCCGGTGCTGTCCATCTTGTCGAGGATGAAGTTGGTGGTGCCGTTGACGATGCCCAGCACCCGGTTCACCCGGTCACCGGCCAGCGACTCGCGCAGCGGGCGGATCAGCGGGATCGCACCGGCCACCGCGGCCTCGTAGTAGAGGTCCACGCCGGCCTCGGCCGCCGCCGCGTGCAGTTCGGTGCCGTCCTTGGCGAGCAGCGCCTTGTTGGCGCTGACCACCGAGGCGCCCTGCCGGAACGCCGACAGGATGAGGTGTTTGGACGGCTCGATGCCGCCCACCACCTCGATCACCACGTCGATGTCGCCCCGGTTGACCAGGGCCTCGGCATCGGTGGTGATCAGGTGGTCGGGCACGCCCGGCCGGGGGCGGCCCGCCCGGCGGACCGCGACACCGACGAGCTCGACCGGCGCGCCGATGCGCGCGGCGAGGTCGGCGGCGTCTGTCGTCATGATGCGCGCCACCTCGGAGCCCACCACACCACAGCCCAGCAACGCCACCTTCAGCGGCCGCGTACGCATCATCCGACTCCGCTCTGCATTCATCGTGCTTCGGTTCGTCCGGCGGGATTTCATGCCCCCGCCGGACCTTCGGTCCGTACCAGTCTCCGGGACTTTCCGTACGGATCTACGGTCGTTCCATGATCTGAGACAAGGATTTCGTCATCCGATATCGAGACGCAGGAGATCCTCTTCCGTCTCGCGCCGGACGATCACCCGGGCCGCACCGTCCTTGACGGCCAGCACGGGGGGCTTCAGGGCGTGGTTGTAGTTGCTCGCCATCGAACGGCAGTAGGCGCCGGTGGCGGGCACCGCGATCAGGTCGCCCGGGGCCAGGTCGGCCGGCAGGAAGGCGTCCCGGACGACGATGTCGCCGGACTCGCAGTGCTTGCCGACCACCCGGACCAGCATCGGCTCCGCGTCGCTGGTGCGCGACACCAGGGCCACCGAGTACTCGGCGTCGTAGAGCGCGGTCCGGATGTTGTCGGACATTCCGCCGTCCACGCTGACGTAGGTCCGCAGGCCCTCCAGCGGCTTGACCGTCCCCACCTCGTACAGCGTGAAGGCGGTCGGGCCGACGATCGCCCGGCCCGGCTCGACCGACAGCCGCGGCACCCGCAGGCCCGAGGCGTCGCACTCGCGGCGGACGATGCCGGCCAGCGCGGCCGCGATCTCGGCCGGCTCGCGCGGGTCGTCGTCGCTGGTGTAGGCGATGCCGAGGCCGCCGCCGAGGTCGATCTCGGGCAGCTCGACACCGTGCTCGTCGCGGATCTCCGCCAGCAGGCCCACCACCCGGCGGGCGGCCACCTCGAAGCCCGCGGTGTCGAAGATCTGCGAGCCGATGTGCGAGTGGATGCCGCGCAGCTCCAGGCTCCCGCCGTGGGCGAGGACCCGGCGGACCGCCTCGGCGGCCGCGCCGCCGGTCAGCGAGAGGCCGAACTTCTGGTCCTCGTGCGCGGTGGCGATGAACTCGTGGGTGTGCGCCTCGACGCCGACCGTGACCCGGATCAGCACCTGCTGGCGCACGCCCTGGCGGGCGGCGATCGCGGCGAGGCGCTCGATCTCCTCGTAGGAGTCGACCACGACGTGGCCGACGCCCGCCTTCACGGCCTGCTCCAGCTCGTGGACGGACTTGTTGTTGCCGTGCAGCGCGATCCGCTCGGCGGGCATCCCGGCGCCCAGCGCCACCGCCAGCTCGCCCGGGCTGCAGACGTCGAGGTTCAGCCCCTCCTCGTGCAGCCAGCGCACGACCGCCTTGGAGAGGAACGCCTTGCCGGCGTAGTACACGTCCGCGTCGTCGCCGAAGGCGTCCCGCCAGGCGCGCGCCCGGGAGCGGAAGTCGGCCTCGTCCAGGACGTAGGCCGGGGTGCCGAACTCGGCCGCGATCCGGTTGACGTCGAGGCCGGCGACGGTGACGACGCCGTCGGCGCCGCGGGCGACCGTCTCCGACCAGACCTTGGGGTCGAGCGCGTTCAGGTCGGCCGGCGGGGCCTGGTAGTGGCCCTCGGGGAGCACGTCACCGTGCCGGGGGCCTGCGGGGTGTGCGGAGCGACTCATGTCCCTTGTGTCCTTGACCTATGGCGAGGGGCGGCGACGGTCCCCGTTGACCGTCCGCCGCCCCCGCTGTGCGCTTGGGGGTGGTGCTACATCCGCTCGGGCGCCGTCACGCCCAGGAGCGTGAGGCCGTTGGCCATGACCGTGCGGGTGGCCTCGACCAGCCAGAGCCGGGCCCGGTGCGTGTCGTTGAGCTCCTCGTCGCCCTTGGGCAGGAACATGCAGTTCTCGTACAGGCGGTGGTACTTGCCCGCGAGGACCTCCAGGTACCGCGCGACCCGGTGCGGCTCGCGCAGCTCGCCCGCCGTGGCCAGGACCTTCGGGAACTCGCCGAGGACGCCGAGGATGTCGTTCTCCCACTGGGTGGCGAGCAGCTCGGGTTTGAAGTCGGCGGCCGCGCCCTTGTCGACGCCGAGCTCGACGGCCTTGCGCGCGACACCGCACATCCGCGTGTGGGCGTACTGGACGTAGTAGACCGGGTTCTCGTTGGTCTGGCTGGTCAGCACGTTGATGTCGAGCGTGATGGTGGAGTCGGTGGGGGTACGGCCGAGGGTGTAGCGGGCCGCGTCCACGCCGATCCAGTCGACGACGTCGTCGATCGTGATGATGTTGCCGGCCCGCTTGGACATGCGGACCTCCTCGCCGTCGCGAATCATCTTCACGAACTGGCCGATCTTGACCTCGATGTTGCGGTCCATGTCGTCGCCCGCGCAGGCCGCGATGGCCTTGAGGCGGTTGACGTAGCCGTGGTGGTCCGCACCCAGCATGTAGACCGAGACCTCGGAGCCGCGGTCCCGCTTGGAGAGGTAGTACGCGGCGTCGGCGGCGAAGTAGGTGGTCTCGCCGTCGGCCTTGACCAGGACGCGGTCCTTGTCGTCACCGAAGTCGGTGGTGCGCAGCCAGATCGCGCCGTCCTGGTCGAAGACGTGGCCCTGCTCGCGCAGCCGCTCGATGGCCTTCTCGACGGCGCCGGAGTCGTGCAGCGACTTCTCCGAGAACCAGACGTCGAAGTGGGTCCCGAACTCCTCCATCGAGCGCTGGATCTCGGCCACCATGAGCTTGAGGCCCTCGACGCGGAAGGCCTGGAGCTGCTCGGCGTCGGGCAGGTCGAGCACGCCCGGCACGCCGTCCACGATCGCCTTGGCGATGTCCGCGATGTACTCGCCGACGTAGCCGTCCTCCGGCACCGGCAGCCCGTTGGCGGCGGCCTTCAGCGAGCCGGCGAACTTGGAGATCTGCACGCCGGCGTCGTTGAGGTAGTACTCGGTGGTGACGTCGGCGCCGGTGGCGCGCAGCACCCGGGCCAGCGAGTCGCCGACGGCGGCCCAGCGGACGCCGCCGATGTGGATCGGGCCGGTCGGGTTGGCGGAGACGAACTCCAGGTTGATCTTCAGGCCCTTGTGGGCGTCGTTGTGCCCGTACGTGGCGCCGGCCTCGACGATGGTGCGGGCCAGCTCGCCCTGGGTGGCGGCGTCGAAGGTGATGTTCAGGAAGCCCGGCCCGGCGATGTCGACCTTGGCGACCCCGGGCAGCTCACGCAGGCGGGCGGCCACCAGGTCGGCCACGGCTCGCGGCGGCCGGCCGGCCGACTTCGCGAGCTGGAGGGCCACGTTGGTCGCGTAGTCGCCGTGGTCCCTGTTCTTGGGCCGCTCGACCGTCACGTGCTCGGGCACGGCGACGGCCAGCTCGCCCGCCTCGACGGCGGCGCTCACTGCGGCCTGGACTGCCTGGGAAAGCTCTGCGGGGGTCACGACGCCAAGCGTAGGCGAGGTGGGAGGGGCGTCCGCCACTCGGTTTGCCGGTCGAGACGCCCGGGCGCCGTGCTCAGCCCCGATCGATACCGTCTGTTCGCTGAGGGCGAAATCCAGCCGCCTCCCCGGCGCCGTCGCCCAGCTCCCTCAACCGCCGCACCAGCGCGACCAGGTCCGCCGGGTCGAAGGGCTTGCCCAGGTAGCCGTCCACCCCGACCGACTCCCCCAGGTCCAGGTCCGCCGGCGTGCAGGCGCTCACGATCGCGATCGGCAGCCGCCGCGTGCCCGGCGCCGCCCGCAGCCTGGCCGCCGTCCGCAGGCCGTCCAGCCGCGGCATCACCACGTCCAGCGTCACCACGTCGGGCTTCACCCGGCGGACCACCTCCAGGCACTCGGCACCGTCGGCGGCGGTCACCACCTCGAAGCCCTCAAGCTCCAGGTTGACCCTGATCAGCTGACGGATCACCTCGCTGTCGTCCACCACGAGGACCCGCCCGGACACTCCCGACACCTCACCGAGGGTATCGGCGGGCCCGCCGCCCCGTCCGGCCTTTCCGCACTTCCGCTCCCCCCTGGCCGCCCCCTGTCCGCCCCCTCCCGCCCCGACCGGCTCCACCGGTCCCCCGGCCCGTCACCCCGCCGCCCGCCCGACCCCCCGTCCGACCTCCCGCGAAACCCGTGCACGGAGCACGCCCGGAGCCTGGTAATGTTCTCCACGTCGGAGCGAAGGCGACGACAACAAGCAGGCCCCCGTAGCTCAGGGGATAGAGCACCGCCCTCCGGAGGCGGGTGCGCAGGTTCGAATCCTGCCGGGGGCACTTCGCAAGAAGTGCTGAACAGGCCCAGGCCAGCGGTAAGTTACCGCGGGACTGGGCCTGATTCGTTTTCAGGACGCGCGGTGGGGCGGGGGCTTCATGGGCAGGCGCCGCTACGTGGCCAGGGGCGTGCCGGGCGGCTACCGGATCCGGGACAACAAGGTGCAGCGGTGGTGGGGTGACCACTACGAGCTCTGCCCGGACGACCTGCTCGTCGAGCTGAACGGCGCGGCGGACCCGGTCCGGCTCACCGCCCTGCTCAAGCGGTACCGGTCCCTGAAGCGCTAGTCGGGGCCGCTCCGGGGGGGGTGCGGATCCGGGTGGGTGCGGATCCGAGCGGGCGGTCGGGGGCGGTCAGGGTCTGTCAGGGCCGGTCGGCGGTGTCGGCCAGGCGGTCCATCAGACGCGCGGCGAGGCGGAGGACCTCGCGTTCGGTCTCGGTGAGGGCCTCCAGGGCGTCCGCCAGCCAGGCGTCCCGGCCCGCCATGTCGTGGGCCAGCGCGGTACGGCCGTCCGCGGTGAGGTGGAGGACGGACTGGCGGCGGTCCCGCTCGTCCGGGACCCGGCGGAGCAGGCCGTCGCGCTCCAGTTCGGCGAACACCCGGGTGAGCGACTGCGGCTGCTGGTGGTCGGCCGCGGCGAGTGCCCCCGGCGACATCGGGCCGTACCGGAGCAGGTGCCCGAGCACGCTCAGCTTGTTCAGGCTGAGGCCCTCCCCCGCGCGCTCGGACCGCAGTCGGCGGGCCAGTCGGGTGGTGCCCTGGCGGATCTCCGCCGCCTCGCTGAGCCATGGCTGGTCGATCTCCATATTGCTACGCTAACACTTACCACTTCGCGTGGGAGAACTCCGTCGGTTCCTCGGTCAGCGCCAGCAGGCAAGGGAGAAATCCGTACGTGATGAGTAAGTATTTCTCCGGGCTACGCCGGGCCGTCCGCTTCGACCCGGGGCTGCTGCTGCTCCGCGAGACCGCCGTCACCACGGCCGCCATGCTGGCCGCCTACGGCTCCGCGCTGCTGATCGAGCACCTCGCGCACCTGCGGGTCGACGTGGTCGTCCAGGCCGTGGTGCTGGCGGCCACCGCCGCACGGGTCCAGCTCACCGCCGACCGGTACGACCGGCTGCTGGGGCTCGCCGTCCTGCCGGCCGCCGCCGCGGGCGCCGCCGAGGTCGGGCGGCTGATGACCCTCCACCCGAACCTCGGCGACGTCCTCTTCACCCTCGGGACGGCGCTGCCGATCTGGGTCCGCCGGTTCGGCCCGCGAGCCGGGCGGGCGGGCGGCCTGCTGGTGCTGCCGCTGATCGCCCTGCTGGTCATGCCGCCGGACGCCGGGCCGCTCCCCGGCCACGACCACACCCTGTGGGTCGCGTTGATCGCGCTGGTCTCCGGCGCCTGGGTGGCCACGGCCCAGGCCGTCGCCGTCCGGACCGGGCTGGTGCCCGCCCCCGTCCGGCCGCCCGCACCGGCCCCGGAACCGGCCGACCCGGGCGGCGCGGCACCGGAACCCCGACCGGCGGCCCGGTGGCGGCCACTCGTCCACACCCGGATGGCCCTCCAGATGGCGGGCGCCGTGGGCGGGGCGTTCCTCGCCGGGCGGGCCGTCTGGCCGGACCACTGGGCCTGGGTGGTGCTCACCGCGTTCATCGTGTGCAGCGGCGCGCGCGGCCGGGCCGACGTCCTCTTCAAGGGACTGCTGCGGGCGGTCGGCGCGGCTGCGGGCACGGTCGTCGCCACGGCCGTCGCGGGCTCGTTCGGCCCGCACGAGGACGCCGCCGTCGTGCTCATCTTCGCGGTCCTGGCGCTCGCCACCTGGCTGCGCGAACTCAGCTACGCCTACTGGGCCGGGTGCGTCACCGCCGTGCTCTCGCTGCTGTACGGGTGGTTCGGCCAGGGCTCGGACGACCTGCTGCGCACCCGGCTGGCGGCGATCGGCCTCGGCGCGGCCGTCGGCATCGCGGCGGCCTGGCTGGTCCTCCCGCTCCGGACCCGGGACGTGCTGCGGCGGCGCACCGCCGACGCGCTGGCCGCGCTGACCGACCTGCTGGGTGTCGCCGGTACCGACCGGCCCGCCCTGCTGCGCGGCCGGGCGCGGTTCGCGTACGGCGTCGAGCAACTCGGGCTGATGGCCCGCCCGCTGCGGGCCGAGCGGAGCGCAGGCCGGCTGACGCGGCGGCTGACCGGGCGTGGGGGCGGGTCGCCGGCCGACCGGCCCTACCGGGCGGACGTGGTGGACGCCGTCAGCGCCTGCGAGGCCCCGCTGCGCGTGCTGGTGGACGGGGCGGTAGCCGACCCGGCGCTCTGGTCGGATCCCCGGGTGGCCCGGCTCAACCGGGCGGTGGCGGCGAACACCGCGGCGGTCCGGCGGTCGATCGGACGCCGTCCCGGAGCGGGCTACCAGGCGGTCCGCGCACGGATCCCCCGACAGGCCGGGGAGGTGCCGACGGGCACTCCCGAGCAGCTGCGGATGCTGGCGGCGCTGCTCACCGTCGACGACGCGCTCGGCACCATGGCCGGCGTGTTCGGCGACCCGCCTCCGGCTCCGCCCGAGGACGGGGGCGGCGCCGAGCCGGGGGCCTCCTGACGCTCCACCCCGCCGGAGGACTCCGACGGGGCGAGGAGGGCGGTTCGGTCAGTGAGGTATGCGGTGGCGGCCCCGGGGGTTCTGTCGCTGGTAGGGGTGGGGGCGGGTTTCGGGGCTGAAGTGGCCGGCCTGGCGGGCGATCCAGGCGTATTCGGTGGTGCCGTCGGGGTGGTGGCGCAGTTCCCAGCGGCCGTGGCGGGTGATGGGGGGTGGGGGTGGGGTGTCCTCGATTCGCAGGCTCGTGACCACGCCGACGACGACGGTCGCGAGGGCGAGGGCGAGGAGGACGGCGAAGGCGGTGGCGACGAGGTAGTCGGTCATCGGAGGTATCCGAGGTGGTGGGCGAGGCTTTCGAGGAGGTCGCGGGCCTGGGCGCGGGTGAGGGGGACGGCGAGGTGGTCGCCGGGGGCGGCGTTGATGTCGAGGTCGACGGGGAAGCGGAGCTGGAGGTCGGCGTCGGGAACGGACTCGACGGTGAGGTAGGGGACGGTGGTGCGCTCGATGTGCGGGCGCGGGATGGGGACGACGACGCCCATCGTGGGGCGGCCCCTTCCCGAGGGGGGCGGGGTCGGTCGCCGGCTCACGCGGCGGCGTCCAGCTCGAACCAGACGCGCTTGCCGTTCTTGGCGGCGTCGGCGCCGAAGCGGTGGGTGAGGGAGCGGACGAGGTGGAGGCCGCGCCCGGAGAGCTCGTAGGGGTCGGCGGAGGTGCGGGGTTCGGGGAGGGTGGGGCTGTCGTCGGCGACGGAGACGCGGACGGTGCGGGTGGGGAGGAGGACGACCACGACGGTCGGGGCCTGGCAGCCCGCGTGGCGCCAGGCGTTGACGTACAGCTCGTGGAGGGCGAGTTCGGCGTCCGCGATGAGGTCGTCGGGCCAGGAGGAGAGGGTGAGCGCGGTGCGCAGCTCCTCGCGGGCGGCGGACCAGTCGGGCGGGTTGAAGGCACGCATGGGGAACCTCCGAGTGAGGTCGTGCGAGTGGGGAGGAGAGGCGAGGACGGAGACGTCACCGTGAGCCAGGCCCGGCCATGGCTGCTCTGCGGTGCAAGAGGGCAGCAGGCACCTACCGCCCCAACAGACGAGCGTTACTGACGATCCGTCGGATCGCTGTGAGATAGACCATAGCGCACTGGCTCTTAAAGTTAATCCAGCTGCGAGAAGTTCCACCTTGAGTGGGATACCCGCCTCCTCGGGGCGGCTCGTCCGTACCCTGGTGGCCCCGTCCTCCGGCGGCGCGGCACACTGGCGTCGGTATCACCTGAGAGGACGCCATGGCCCTTCGCCAGAATCCAACCCTTCGCCAGCGCCGCCTCGGCGCCGAACTCCGGAGGATGCGTGAGTCGGCCGGCTTCGGAGGCAGTCAGCTCGCCCGCCTGCTTGGGGTGACGCCCGCCCTGGTGACCCAGATGGAGAACGGGAAGTCGGCCGTCAGTGTGGAGCGCCTACGCGAGATCGCGACCGCCTGCAAGTGCACCAACGGACCTCTGATCGACGCACTCGCCGACATGATCAAGGAGCGAGAGCCGGGTTGGTGGGATGAGTACAGCCACAGCCTGGACACCGATCTGCTTGACGTGGCTGCGATCGAGGGCCATGCCCGGCGGATCTCCACCTACTCGATCACCTTTGTGCCTGGGCTGCTCCAGACCCCGGCATACGCAGCGTCGGTGTTCGCTCGTGCGCTTCCACCGTTGCCGCGCTCTGAGGTCGACATTCGGATGGCCTACCGCTTGCGAAGGCAGCAGATTGTCCGATCGGGTGCGACGCCCTACCTGGCGTTCATCCACGAGGCCGCACTCCGCATGCAGTTCAGCGGGCGAGCGGCACTTGCCGAACAACTCGGCGCGCTCATCGAAGACTCCAGGAGCTCGGGGATCTCGCTTCGGGTCGTCCCGTTCGATGTCGAGGCTCTGCCTGGCCCCAGCGAGAACTTCGTCTACACCGAGGGTCCAGTCCCTGAGCTGGACACCGTGCAGATTGACATCAGTTTCGGCTGCCCGCTCTTCGACGCTCCTTCTAGCCTGTCAAGCTACCGCGAGATCCTCGCCCGTATGGCCACAGTGGCTCTCCCGGAAGATGACTCACGAAACTTCATCCGTTCCATCAAGAATGAGGTAGAGCGCAAACATGGGTAGCCCCATATGGCAGAAGTCCAGCTACTCCGGGTCGAGTAACGCATGCGTCGAGGTTCGCACCGTGGGCGGGCTGATCGAAGTCCGTGAATCCGACGACGGCGACGTCATCCTCCGCACCACCCCCGCCACCTTCGCCGACCTCCTCCGCACCATCAAGGCCGGCGAACTCGACCACCTCGGCAGCAGCAGCTAGCGGGTCGTTCCGGCGGCCCCTCGCGCCCGCGAGGGGCCGCCGGGGGTGTGCGCCCACGCGCCCTTGATGCTTCGATCCCAGTGCGAAACCGTGGACGTTGCAACTACCCGCAACGGGTCGGACGCTGGAGATCACCATGAGGCTTGGTTTCGTCGGGATGGACCCCGACAGCAAGACTGGCGGCTCACCGACGGTGTGGATCGAGGACGAGAAGTGCGAGATCGTCATCCAGGGCTGGAAGGCGGATGCCGTGCTTGAGGCCCGGATCTGTGGGACGGACTGGGTACCCGGTCACGCACGGGGCATCCCTGACCACGAAGCCGTCGTTCGGATCCCCATGCGAATGATCCCGGTCCTGAGGAAGGCGTGCGATGACGCAGAACTTGCCGGACTTTTCCGCCCTGTTGAAGGGAGCACAGCGGACGGCCGTCCACCTGGAGATGCGTGACTTCTACGGCCTGGCCGGCGAGACCGACGAGATCGAGGAGTTCAAGCGCTCCGGCAAGGTCGATCTGGACCCGGATTCGGAGGGCTGGAGCGAATGGGTACCGCTCGTACGGGAGACGGTCGGCCGTGGCGTTTCGCTGCGCCGGGCCCGGGTCGTGTCCGAGCCGGTCACCGACTACATCCGTTGGGAACATGCCCTAACCCCGGTGAACATTGCGGCAGGCGAACAGGTGCGCTGGCTGCCCCGTCGGCTCGCCTCCGACATCGCGCTGCCGGGCAACGACCTCTGGCTGATCGACGAACGTCTCGTCCTGTTCCACTGGTTCGCCGGCGACGGTGAGTGGGCCGGGCACGAGTACACCGAGGACCCCGCCACGGTGGCGATGGTCTCCACCGCGTTCGAAACGGTGTGGCAGCGCGCTGTCCCTCACAATCGCTACACCGTCTGACGTCCGGAAACGCTCCCTGCCCGCCATGCCCGAGTCCCCGCTCTCCGCTGCCCAGGCCGCCCGGCGGGCGCTTGCCGACCATCTTCAGCACCTGCGCAAGGACGCGGGGCTCACCGGGCGTGAGTTGTCGGCCCTCTGCGGCTGGCACCCGGCGAAGACCTCGCGGCTTCAGAAGGCCGAAGCCGCCCCTTCCGACTCCGACATCCGGGCCTGGTGCACCGCCTGCGGAGCGGAAGGGATGATCCCCGAGCTGATCGCCGTCTCGCGCTCGGTCGCCTCGATGTACATGGAGTGGAAGCGTCTTCAGCGTGCGGGTCTCCGGCAGCTCCAGGAGACCTACACCCGTGCGTACGCTGAATCGCGGCTGCTGCGTTTCTACTCCTCCGACGTGATCCCGGGAATGCTTCAGACCCATGGATACGCCGCCGCAATCCTCTCCCGGTTCGCCGCCGAGGCGACTTCGCCGGACGACTTGGAACAGGCCGTTGACCAGCGGATGAAGAGCACCCGGCCGATGTACGAGGGAAGCCACCGCGTCGTGTGCCTCATCGAGGAATCGGTCCTGCGTTACCGGATCGCCGAGTCCGATGTCATGGCCGGCCAGCTGGGCCACCTTCTCTCCGTGATGTCGCTTCCCCGAGTGAGCCTCGGCGTCATCCCCTTCACGGCCAGGCGCACGCTGTGGCCGGTGGAGACTTTCCACGTCCTCGACGACCGGCTCGTCGAGGTCGAGTTGGTGACCGCCAGGGTCACGATCACCGCCCCCTCCGAGGTCCGGGACTACGTCGGGACCTTCGCCGAGCTGCAAGGCTTCGCCGTCTACGGCCAGCCGGCGCGGACCCTTGTCACCGCTGCGATCGACTCCCTCGGGTAAATCCCCGCAACTTCACGCAACTCAGTTGGTGACGAAGAGCGCTGACTCCTAGCCTCGTCCGTAGCGAAGGCCCAACGCTCCGTGACATCGGGCGGGAAGGCATCGACGCGAACGACCCCTACGAGCTCAACACGTAAGGAGGAGACCTGTGACCACCACCGCCCCTGAGCGGCAGCCGTTCGCCATGCGCTACGCGGCGCGGCAGACCAGCGAGCCGGCCGGCACCACCGGCGTCACGTACGACCGGGAGTTGCAGATCGCCGTCACGTCCGACGGCAACCCCTGGGCGCACACCGCCAGCGGAGAGACCAGCAGCAACACCAACTCCGACAGCAAGAACGACGAAGGCACCGACTTCTACTAGGAGAACTGCGGTGACGGAGCCTGACGGCGAGGCGGTGCTGGTCCTCACACACCGGCTCGACTCGACTGCGGATCTGGTGGTCGAGCACCTGAACGACCGAGGTGTCCCGGTGTTCCGGTGCGACACCGCCGAGTTCCCGACCGAACTCACCCTGACCGCGACGCTCGAAGACAGGTGGGCCGGTGTACTCGACGACGGGTACCGCTCGCTCGACCTCTCCCGCGTCCGGTCGGTGTACTTCCGCAGGCCCGAAGAGTTCCGGCTGCCCGACGGCATGTCCGAGGCTGGGCGGCGGTTCGCCGCCGCCCAGTCGCGGGCCGGCTTCGTCGGGGTCGCCGTAGCCCTTCCCTGCCTGTGGATCAACCACCCCGCGCGGGACCTGGACGCCAACCACAAGCCCTGGCAGCTCGCCACCGCCCGACGCCTGGGGCTGGACCCGCCGCGCAGCATCATCACCAACGACCCCGGGGCCGCACGGAAGTTCGCCGCCGAACTCGACGGCCCGATCATCACCAAGAGCCTCGGCGCGCCCGTGGACACGGTCGTTCTCGACCCGGCGGAGCTGGACGACTCGGTACGCCTGTGCGCCCACCTCTTCCAGGAATGGATCGACAAGTCCCACGAGGTCCGACTGACCGTGGTCGGCGACCGGTTCTTTCCCGTGGAGATCCACGCCGGATCCGACGCGGCCAGGATCGACTGGCGCACCGATTACAAGAGCCTCACGTACAGGCCGACCACCGTCCCAGCCCCGGTGCGCGAGCGCGTGTCCGCGTTCATGCGCGCCTTCGGACTCGACTTCGGGGCGTTCGACTTCATCGTGACGCCGGCCGGGGACTGGCGCTTCCTCGAAGTGAACCCCAACGGCCAGTGGTCGTGGATCGAGCACAGAACGGGCGTGCCCATCTCGCGCGCCATCGCAGACCTCCTGGAGAAGGGCAACGCAGGTGAGTGACATCCCGGACGGAATCGAGGCAACCGCCCACGGGCTTCGGCTCGCGCTGGCGAAGGAACTGGAGCACGGCGGCTCCCTGCGCACGCCGGAATGGCGGGACGCGCTGCTGGCCGTTCCCCGGCACGTCTTCCTGCCGTCCTTCTACGCCGCCCTGGACGGCCCGGACGGCATCACCCGCTACACCGCCGTCGGCCGGGACACCGACCCGGGGGAATGGCTGCGGCTGACCTACCGGAACACGACGTGGGTCACCCAGCTCGACCACGGAGCCACCAAGCCGGGCGGCGAACCCGTCACCGGGACACCCACCAGCTCCTCGACGCTGCCAGGCGTCGTCGTGCGGATGCTCGAAGACCTGGACGTCCCGGACGGCGCGAACGTACTCGAAGTGGGAACCGGCACCGGATACTCCACCGCGCTCCTGTGTGCCCGGCTCGGCGACCGGTACGTCACCAGCGTGGAGCACGACGCCGGTCTCTCTGCCGCCGACGGCGAACGGCTCGCCTCCATCGGCCACCGCCCCCGCCTGGTCGTGGGCGACGGCGCCGAGGGCGACCCGATCAACGGACCATACGACCGGATCATCGCCACGTACTCGCCCGGCCGCGTCCCGGCCGCATGGCTGGCCCAGGCGGCGCCCGGCGCGGTCATCGTGGTGTCGCTGGTGGGCAGCCTCGGCGCCTACGGCTACGTGAAACTGCACGTGGGCCAAGGGGAAGCGCAGGGTCGATTTATCGACTCCGACGTCTCGTTCATGCCCTCCCGCGAGACCGAGCGGCCCGAGATCGGCCCCCTCATGCGCGCGGCCGTCCGCTCCCGGGACGACGCCGCCGGCCTCGCCCCGGCCGTTCACCCCGACACCCTGGACGACCCCGCGTTCCTGTGGATCGCACAACTCGCCCTGCCCGGCACGACCCGGCTACGCCTGGCGGCCGACGGCGTCACCGGCCGGTGGTTCCTCGGCCCCGACGGATCGTGGGCGGTGCTGGAAAGCCGGAGCGACGGCACCGCGCGGGCCTACCAGGGTGGCCCGCGCGCCCTCTGGGCCGAGCTGACGGCCGCCGCCTCGGCCTGGCTGGCCGACGGGCGGCCGGGGCTCGACCGCTACGGGCTCACCGTGGCCCCGGACACGAACACGGTCTGGCTGGACAATCCGGGAAATGTGGCAGGCGTCCTCGGCACGTGACCACGGAGTGAGGTCCGGGCTTCGGGACCGGCCGCCGCCCCTCGCACAGGAAGTCGGCCGGACCGACTTCCTGTGCGAGGGATCGTGCCGCAGGGGCCGGGCTTCGAGAGGAGTCTCGAAGCCCGGCCCCCGTTCGGGCCCGCCGGTCAGCCCCCGGCGGGGCCGAGCACCCGGTCGAGGAAGGCGGGCAGCCCGCGCTTCACCCCACCGAACGCCTCGTGGCCGGCCCGGTACCGCTGCCAGCGCACCGGGTGCCCCCAGTCCGCCAGCACGTCCCGCACCTTCGCCCCGCTCTGCTCCGGGATCACCCAGTCGAACGCGCCGTGACCGATCCAGACCGGCAGGTCCGCCGCGACCGCCGACCGGCGGGAGGCCAGCAACGGGACGGCCTCCTCCGGGAGGAACGGCGCGTACAGCGCCAGCCCGGCCAGCCGCTGCGGGTACCGCAGGGCCAGCACCAGCGACATCAGCGCCCCCTGCGAGAACCCGGCGACCACCGTCCGCCCGGCTCCCACCCGGGCCGTCTCCTCGTCCAGCACCGCGCGCAGCCGCCGCTCCACCGCGAGCACGCTCGGCAGCGACTCCGGACCGGGGTGGTCCAGCGAGAAGACGTCCTGCTGGAACCAGGCCCGCGCCGGCTCGCCGGAGACCCGGCCGATCGGCCGCAGCGGCGCCCGCGGGAAGACCCCGCGGATCCCCGCCCGGTCCAGCCCCATCCGGTCGGCCACCTCGATCAGGCTCTCCGGCTCCTGACCGAGACCGTGCAGCCACAGGACGGTCGCACGGTGCCCGCCGACCGGCTCGATCACCTCGACCGGCAGGTCCACCGCGGGCACCGCCCTCCCGCCGCTCACCGGACCGGCGCCGGGCGCGGTCGTTCCGGACGCCGGAAGACCATCGACGCGTACTGCCCGCCGAAGCCGAAGGAGTTCTTCAGCACCGTGCTCACCGGGCGCTCCACCGGGGTGAGCGAGGTCTTCACCGCGCAGGCCGGGTCGGGCTCGGTGCAGGTCACCACCGGCGGGATGACGCCCCGCCCGAGGGTGAGCGCCGCCGCCACCGTCTCCACCACCCCGGACGCGGCGGAACCGTGCCCGGTGAGCGACTTCACCGCGCAGACGTCGAGTTCCGCCGTCCGCTCGCCGAACACCCGGTGCAGCGCCCGGGCCTCGGTGATGTCGTTGAGCTTGGTGGACGTCCCGTGCGCGTTGACGGTGTCGATGTCGTCCGGTGTCAGTCCGGACCCGGCGATCGCGGTGCGCATCACCCGCTCGACCATGCCGACCTGCGGCGCGGTGATGTGGGTGGTGTCCACCGCCAGGCCCCAGCCCCCGACCACGGCGTGCGTCTCGGTCACGCCCCGCCGTGCGGCGTGGGCCGCCGTCTCCAGGACCAGCGCGCCGGCCGACTCGTTGATCACCATGCCGGAGCGGCGCCGGTCGAACGGCATCGAGGAGTGGGCCGGGTCGCCCTTCCAGCGGGACAGCGCCATCAGCTGCCCGTACTGGGAGAGCACGTACTGGGTGTTGCGGGACACCGAGACCGCCACCACGGCGACCTCCACCCGGCCCAGCCGCAGCAGCCGGACCGCCTCGGCGATCGAGCGCAGGCCGCCCGAGCAGGTGGCCTCCACCCGGGAGGCGATCAGCGGGACGCCGAGGCGTCCGGCCAGTTCGACCGGGAAGGCCGAGTGGTCCGAGGCCTCCGCCGACAGCCGCCGGTTCCGCAGGTTCTCCAGCACGACGGCCGGGTCGTTCCCGATCCTCCGGTACCGCTCGCCGAGCTCCCGGAAGTGGACGGCGTAGTCCTGCGGGAAGGAGCCGCTCGGCCCGGGCCAGACCCGGGACCAGACCAGTCCGGCGGCCTCGCCGCCGATCGGGCCGGTGATCCCGGCGTCCCCGAGCGCCTGGTCCACCACGCAGTGCAGCAGGGTGTCGCCCCAGGTGCGGTCCGGGCCGCCCCAGCGTTCGGCGACCTCCTTCCGGACGTCGTCGGGGATGAGCCCGGCGGCCCAGCCGCAGGGCAGTCCGCCGAGGTCCATCCGGGTCTCGGCGACCACGCCCGACCGGCCGGCCAGGTTGGCCTCCCAGAAGTCCTCCACGGTCGCGCCGATCGGGGTGACCACGCCCATCCCGGTGATCACGATGTCGTCGTCCGTCATTGCTCCTCCTCCCGCCGTGCGTGGTGGTCGCCCGGGGCTCCCGTGACGCCGCCGAGCACCAGGGCGCCCGCCGAGGCGGTACCCCGGCCGTGGTCGACCCCGGTGATCAGCGCGGTGCCCAGGCCCGGCACCGGGCGGGCCGTCCCGGTCACCGTGTCCGGGCCTCCCAACCGGGGGTCGGGACGCCGCAGCAGCCCGACCGGCGGCAGCTGGCCGCGCCGCAGCGACTCCACCGCGAGCGCGGTGTCGATCAGCGCCGAACACTCGGTGGCGAGGCCCAGGGTGCCCTTGCTGCTCGTCACCGGCACCGCGCCGACCTGCGGCAGGACGGCCGAACACTCCTCCCGGTCGGCCGTCTGCGAGCCCGAGCCGTGCGCCCACCAGAGGTCGGGCCGGCCGCCGGACCGGCGGAGCGCCGCCCGCACCGCCAGGCCGGTCGCGCTCGCCCGGTCGGCGGCGACCACCGTCTCGCAGGCGAGCAGCCGGGCCAGGGCCCGGGGCGCCGGAGCGTCCGCCGGAGCGGCCCGCTCCAGCAGGACGGCGGCGGCGCCCTGGCCGAGCAGCGGACCGGCCCGGTCCTCGTCGAACGGGCCGCGGCCGGGGACGGCCTCGGTGCCGATCGGCTCGTCCCGGTCGAAGGAGGCGAGCGCGGTGACCGAGGACGGCGGAGCCACCCCGACCACCAGCACCCGCTCCAGCTCACCGCTCTCCAGCAGCCGCAGCGCGAGCGCCAGGGCGCCGAGGCCACCGGCCGCCACCTCGCCGTAGGCGGCGACGTTGGAGCCCCGGAAGCCTGTCGTCATGCAGACGAACTGGCCCAGCTGGGAGGGGATGCCGCGGATGTAGGAGTAGTCCGGCACCTCCTCGTAGAGCAGGGTGGCGAGGGGGCGCGGGTCGTCCAGGGCCATCCCGGCGAGTCTGGGCATCACGTCGCCCAGCTCGTCCCCGGTGCTGCCGACGGCCATCACGGTGCCGCCGCGCTCCGGGTCCCCCCAGCCGGGGTGGTCCGGGGCGTCCGGGTCGCGGCCGGCCTGCCGCAGGGCGAGCCGGGCCGCCTCGACCGCCCAGTAGGCGGCCAGGTTGGCGTACTTGCGGTTGTCCACCCAGGGCTTGCCGGGCGGCCAGCCCACGGTGCCGCGGTCGACGGCGGCCACCGGCCAGGGCAGCGGCCCGTCCGAGTCGAAGAACGACCGGCCGGCGGCCATCGCGGACCAGAGCGGTTCGGTGCCCAGACCGGCCGGGGAGACCACCCCGGTACCGGTCACGATCACCTCGGACATGGCGACTCCCCCCTTCCCGGTGTCACTCCCCCACCCGCAGCGGACTGTTGAGGTTGCCCCAGAGCGCGTAGCCGCCGTCCACCGTGATGGTCTGCCCGACGATCCAGGCGGCCTCGTCCAGGCAGAGCATGGCGACCACGTCGGCGCTGTTCTCGGGGGTGGTCATCTGCCCCTCCGTCCACGGGGTGACCGAGAGCTCGTGCCGCACCCCGTGGTTGAAGTCGGGCCGGACGTTGAAGACGCCGGTCTGCACCAGGCCCGGGCGGACGCAGTTGGCGACGATGCCGTGCGGCGCCAGCTCGTAGGACAGGAACCGGGTGAGGTTCTCCAGGGCGGCCTTGGCGGCGCCGAGCAGACCGGCGCGCGGCACGATCCGGGTGGTGGTCGAGTTGGTGATGGTGATGAACCGGGCGCCGGGGCGGCCCTTCATCAGCGGCACCGCGTGCTTGGCCAGCAGCCAGGTGGCCCGGGCGTTGGTGTCCTGGACGAACTGCCACTGGCCGAGCGTGGCGTCCTCCAGCAGGGAGAACTTCGTGGCCGCGGCGTTCTGGACCAGGATGTGCAGGTCGCCGTGGGCCTCGGCGACCTCGGCGATCAGCTCCTCGGCGGCCTCCGCCTCGGACAGGTCGGCCCGGTGCAGGGTCACCTTGGCTCCCGCCGCGGTGAGTTCGGCGGCGAGCTCCTTCGCCGGTCCGCCCCGGTCGACGTAGTTGATCGCCACGGTGGCGCCCCAGGCCGCGAGCTTGCGGCTGATGCCGGCGCCGATGCCGCGCGAGCCGCCGGTGACCAGGGCCACCCGGCCCTCCAGCGGGCGGGGCGAGAGCGGCCCGGGCACCGGGGCCGGCGGGTGGTTCGCGGAGTCGTCGGTCATCGGTCTGTCCTCTCGCTGGTCCGGGCGGGGGCGGTCGTCGCCCGCGCCGGCTCGGTGGTGGTTCCCGGGGCGGCCGGGTCCGTTCGGGGGGTGAGCGCGACGGCCGCGGCCCGGCGCAGCACCACCACGCTCATCCGGCCGATCGCGTACACCCGGCCGTCCTCGTCGTGCACCCGCCGGGTGGACTCGACCAGCCCGAGCCGGTCGTCGATCTCGACGGCCCGGCCGGTCCGGGTGGTGAACCAGAACGGGGTGTCGGGGTAGAGCGGGCGGACGAAGTCCCAGGCCAGCGTCCGCAGGCCGACGACGGCGGCCGGCGAGCCGTGCTGGACGACCCAGCCGGAGGTGATCGAGTGGATGAAGCCGCCGGGCACGATCCGCCGGGTGCGGTCGAGGGCCCGGGCGAAGGCGTCGTCGTCGTGGACGGGGTGCTTCTCGCCCATCAGGTCGAGCAGGCGGTCGAGCAGGTCGCCGCCGAAGACCAGCGGACCGAACCGGTGGTCGGGCGCGCCCACCAGGTCCTCCCAGTACTTCACGCGGGCACCCCCGCCCGGCGCGGCCGGGCGCCGGCCGCGGCCCGCATCACCAGCCGGCCGCCGTCCACCGTGAAGGTCTGGCCCTGGATGTAGTCGGCCTCGTCCCCCGCCAGGAAGGCGACCAGGCCGGAGATGTCCTCGGGCAGGCCCCAGCGGGTGCCGGCGCCGTCCGAACCGAGCCGCTCGGCGACGGCGTCGGTCATCTCGGTGCGCACCTTGCCGGGGGCGACGGTGTTGATCCGGATGCCCTTGCGGCCGACCTCGACGGCCAGCGTGCGGGTGAGTGCCTCCAGCCCGCCCTTGGCGGCCGCGTAGGCGCTCTGACCCGGGCCGGGGATCCGCACCGAGTTGGACGAGATGTTGACGATCCGGCCCCACCCCTGGTCGAGCATGACCGGGAGGACCTCCCGGCAGGCCAGGAAGGGCCCGGTCAGGTTGATCCGGAGCACCCGCTCCCAGTGCGCGGTCGGGGTCGCGGCGACCAGCCGGTCGTCGATCACGGCCGCGTTGTTGACCAGGACGTGCAGCGCGCCCTCCAGGTCGGCGATCCGCTCGACCAGGTCGACGACCTGCTTCTCGTCCGCGACGTCGGCGCGGTGGGCGACCGCCCGGCCGCCGGCCGCCGTGACGGCGGCGACGACGTTCCGGGCGGCCTCCTCGGCCTCGCGGTAGACCAGGTGCACGGTCAGGCCCTCGGCGGCGAGGCGGTGCACGACGGCCGCGCCGATGCCGCGCGAGCCGCCCGTGACCAGGGCGACCCGGCCGGTGCCGGACTCGGTCGAGGGCCGCTCAGACACGCTGGGCCGCCTCGACCACGGCCAGGATCGAGCCGACCGTGCGGCGGTGCTCGGCCGCGGTCTCGTTCCAGCTGTCGAGGTCGAAGTCGACGCCGAGCCTGCGGTTGATTTTCCGGGCCAGCTGAAGAAGGTCCAGGGAATCCAGCCCGAGGTCCTCGACCACCGAGTCGGCCTGGGTGATCGGCTGGTCTTCCAGGCCGGATTTGACGTCCTTGAGCAGCTCGACCAGGACGTTGAAATCGGCGTTTTCCGTGGGCGACATAATGCCTCCTCCGAGAGTTCCTAAATACCGCTGCGGACGCCGCCAATGCCAACAGACCGGTAAAGGCTGCCGCAAGGGCCACTCGGCCCGGCGGCGCCGGACAATCACGCCGGCCGGACGCCCGCCGGGCCCGGCTTCACCCAGGCCAGGGCGGCGGAATCCGTTCCGCCGCATTCCGGACGAATTGAATCAACGGCTCCCCGCAAGACACTGCGGTGGTATCTCCCACAACGCGGGACGATGCAAAGAAGAGGCAAAGGGCATTGACCTTGGTAGAACCCGGTGACTACCGTGGTCGCACCCATACGTGTACCACCCGGAACGTCATTCGAGGCGATTCACGACATCGCACCGCAGTCGGCTGGCCGAACCGGTCGGACCAGGTTCCGGCCGTTACCGGGAACACCGGCCGACCGGGCGGCACGCCGTGGGGAGGGCGGCAATGGCGCGACGCAAGAATGCGATGCCATCGGCGGCACCGCACTACGAACTGGCCCAGTGGCTGCGCGCCCTGCGCGCGGAGTCCGGCCTCACCTACCGGCAGATGGCCGGCCGGATCACCCGGTCCGGGTGTTCCTCGGCCACGCTGTCACGGGCCGACAGCGGCTCCGCACTGCCCCGGCTGGGGGTGGTCGAGGCGTACGCGGCGGCCTGCGGGGCCTCGGTCCGCGAGGCGCGGCAGCGCTGGGAGCGGGCCGCCACCGGAGCGGGCACCGCGGCGGCCCGCGCCGACCGGCGGCCGGACCGGGCACCGCCGGGCGGCCGGGCCCGCCGGGTCGAGCTGGTCTACGAACCGGCCCACCTGCTGGAGGCCATGCACCGGCTGCGGCTGGCCGCCGGGCAGCCCTCGCTGCGCGAACTCCAGGAGCGGGCCCGGACGGGCGGCTTCGGGGTGCTGCCGCGCAGCACCCTGGCGGACGTCCTGGCCGGGCTCCGGATGCCCTCGGAGCCGCTCCTGGTCACCTACGTCCGCTGCTGCGGCATCCCCGGGGACCGGATCGCCGCCTGGCGCGCGGCCTGGTTCCGGGCGGTCGGTTGTTGCGGGCCGACGGCGGTGCCGTCCGCGGACGCCCGGGTGCGCTCACTCGGACTGCACCGGCGCCGCTACGGCGGTCAGGAGCCGGCCGCGGCGAGCGCCTCCGCGTAGAGGGCGGCGACGGTGTGGTCGAAGTAGGCGCTGTACGAGGTGTCGGGGGTGTCGCCGCCCTCCTGGTAGCCGCCGATGGTGCCGACGACCCGGCCGGTGGTGGTGGAGATCCACGGGCCGCCGCTGGTGCCGCCGGGGTAGTCGGGGCAGTCGACGACCCGCTGGTAGGCGCTGTGGCGGCCGGTCACGTTGGTGCAGAGGAGCGGCTCCTCACTGCCGGAGGGGTAGCCGTAGAGGCGGACGGTGGCGCCGAAGTCCTCGTCGGTGCCGAGCGGGTTGGCGCCGACCACCTCCTCGACCCGGTGGCCCGAGGCGTCGGCGGCGGTCTCCAGGACGGCGAAGTCCTCGTCCGGGTCGCCGTCCCGGGACCAGCCGGTGGTGGTGTGCACGGCGGTGACCCGCCAGGTGCCGTACGGGGCCCGGCCGTCGCGGTAGCCGGGGGCGAAGGTGACGCCGGCCGGGTCGTCCAGGCAGTGGGCGGCGGTGAGCAGCAGGTTGCCGGTGCTGCTGTGCAGCACGCTGGCGGTGCAGAAGTGGTTGCCCGGCCGGACGCCGCCGGTGAACAGTGCGCCGACGGTGGCGGCTTCGGCGGTGGCGGGCGCGACGGCGGTGGTGCCCGGCGCGGTCGCGGCCGGGGAGGTGCCGACCGGGGAGGGCGCGGCGGTGGCGTCCGCCGGTGCGGGCGGGTCGGTGGCGGCCGAGGAGGGCCCGGCGTCGGCGGTCGCGGGGGCGGGCGAGGCCGCTCCGGTGGCGGCGGGGAGTTCGGGCGCGGCCGGGGCCGCGGTCGCGAACGCCGGGGCGGGCGGCCGGGCGGCGGTCGCCTCGGAGGTCGCTCCGTGGCTGCCCGCGAGGACGGCGGCGGCGGTGAGGACGGAGAGGGCCGTGGTGACCACCGCGGCACGGGCCAGGAGGCTGCGGCGTGGTCGGTGGCGGCGGTGCTGGCCCATGCCCGGTCGGCTCCTGCCCTGGTCGGTGACGGTGACGGCGGCGGTTCGAGAACGCTCCGACTATGGCGGTCGGAGCTGGGAGGGCGGTGATGCACGGCTGGGAGCCGGATGAGAATTCAGCCGGTCGCCGTCACCCGGCCGCCCGCGACCGCCGGATCGCCCGCCGCCCCGCCCCCGCCGGGGAGGCGGGGGCGGGGCGGGGTGGAGGGAACCGGGCCGGGCCGCCGGAGGGTGACTGCGTGACCTCGCGGCGGGCCCGGGCGGGCCTGGATCGGGACCGGGATCAGGAGGCGCGCTGCCGCGGACCCGGCGCCTGCGCGCCCGCCGTGGCCCCGCGATGGCCGACGTCGCCACCTCCTTCCTGCCGCCGTCGCTGAACGGCGGCA
>NZ_JBEXNT010000026.1:0-79441 GCF_040611255.1 Kitasatospora sp. NPDC002965
GCGGATCGTCTTCATCCGGACCCTGGTCACCGGGAAGCAGGGTGCCGAGTCCGGCCGCTCGATCGACACTGTCGCCAACACCGGGCAGTACCTGTAACCGATCCGGTCCGGACCGTCGGCGGTCCCGGAACCCGCGCCCCGTCCGGCTGTGGTGCCTCGTGGCCCCGCAGCCGGACGGCGCGTCTCGGGGCCCGCCGGTCGGTGCCGCGTTCTAGGCTCGACCCACCGTTCGCAGGCAGACGGCCGGCGCCGGTGTTGCACAGCGGTACGTCAGCGTGTTCCGCCCGTCGGGGGCGGTACACCGGGCAAGGAGGGCCGCATGACCGTACGGCGCGTGATGGGCATCGAGACCGAGTACGGGATCTCCGTGCCGGGGCACCCCAACGCCAACGCCATGCTCACCTCGTCCCAGATCGTCAACGCGTACGCGGCGGCGATGCACCGGGCACGGCGGGCCCGCTGGGACTTCGAGGAGGAGAATCCGCTGCGCGACGCCAGGGGCTTCGACCTCGCACGGGACGTCGCGGACGCCAGCCAGCTGACCGACGAGGACATCGGCCTCGCCAACATCATCCTCACCAACGGCGCGCGGTTCTACGTGGACCACGCGCACCCCGAGTTCAGCTCGCCCGAGGTGACCAACCCGCGCGACGCCGTGCTCTGGGACAAGGCCGGCGAGCGGATCATGGCAGCCGCCGCACAGCGCGCCCTGGAACTGCCCAACGGGCAGAACATCCACCTGTACAAGAACAACACCGACAACAAGGGCGCCTCCTACGGCACCCACGAGAACTACCTGATGAAGCGGGCGACGCCGTTCGCCGACATCGTCCGCCACCTCACCCCGTTCTTCGTCTCCCGCCAGGTGGTCACCGGCGCCGGCCGGGTGGGGATCGGCCAGGACGGCTCGGCCAACGGCTTCCAGATCAGTCAGCGGGCCGACTACTTCGAGGTCGAGGTCGGCCTGGAGACCACCCTCAAGCGCCCGATCATCAACACCCGCGACGAGCCGCACGCCGATGCCGAGAAGTACCGCCGGCTGCACGTGATCATCGGGGACGCCAACCTCTCCGAGATCTCCACCTACCTCAAGCTCGGCACCACCTCCCTGGTCCTGGCGATGATCGAGGACGCCTTCATCGCCTCCGACCTGGCCGTCGACCAGCCGGTCCGCACCCTGCACCGGGTCTCCCACGACCCCACGCTCAAACACCTGATCACGCTGCGCAGCGGGCGCAGGCTCACCGCCGTCCAGCTCCAGCTGGAGTACTTCGAGCTGGCCCGCAAGTACGTCGAGGACCGTTTCGGCACCGACGCCGACGAGCAGACCGTGGACGTGCTGGCGCGCTGGGAGGACGTGCTGGGGAGGCTGGAGCGCGATCCGATGTCGCTCTCCCGCCAGCTGGACTGGATCGCCAAGCGGGAGATCCTGGAGGGCTACCGCAGCCGGGACGCCCTGGAGTGGGACAGTCCGCGGCTCCAGCTGGTCGACCTCCAGTACAGCGACGTGCGCCCCGAGAAGGGCCTCTACAACCGTCTGGTGGCCCGCGGGCGGTTCGACCGGCTGGTCACCGAGGACGAGGTCACGCGGGCCGTCACCAAGCCGCCGGAGGACACCCGGGCGTACTTCCGCGGGCGGTGCCTCGACCAGTACGCGGAGCACGTCGCGGCCGCCTCCTGGGACTCGGTGATCTTCGACCTGCCGGGGCGGGACTCGCTCCAGCGGGTCCCCACCCTGGAGCCGCTGCGCGGCACCCGGAACCACGTCAAGGAGCTGCTGGACCGCTGCCGCACCGCGGAGGACCTGCTCCGGGTCCTCTCCGGCGGGTAGTTTTCCGATCACCACGGGTGAACGCCCGGCGAATGGGAATCATCCGGGGTGGCAGCGGGTGTTGGACAGGATGCGCCCCGGCAAACCGGAAGCGGGTAGTCGCACCTTGTGTATAGGGTCGGTGCAGCAAGCAACGACCAAACCGTGCCAGACGATCGAGCGGGGTGAGGGAAATGGCGAGCAAGGACACCGACGGCGGCCAGCAGCGGGCGAACCGCTCCTCCGAGGAGGTCGAGGAGCAGGCCGCGGAAACGCAGAATTCCGACGAGCTCAAGGAACGCCAGGAAAAGCTGAGCGACGACGTCGACGCGGTTCTGGACGAAATCGACGAGGTCCTGGAGTCGAACGCCGAGGATTTCGTGCGGCAGTTCGTGCAAAAGGGCGGGCAGTAAGCCCGGCACCCCTCCGCGGGTATTCCGGAATTTCGCGGTTGCGACCGAGAACGGCGGGCGGGCGGCGTGAGCCGTCCGTCCGCCCCGGTCCGGCCCTCCGCCGCACTGGACAGTGATCGTCCGGCGGGTAGGGTGCGGGCAGCGCGCGCTTCAAGCTACCTGGAAGGAATCGTGTGGAAGCCAACACTCGTGGCACCGGGCGTCTACCGGCTGCCTTCCTGACCCCGGGGTCCTCGTCGTTCCTCGACTTCCTCGCCGACCACCAGCCGGAGCTGATCCCGGGCCGGCGCGGCCTGCCCGAAGGCATCGTCCAGGCCCCGCACGGGACGACCATCGTCGCGGCGGTGTTCGACGGCGGCGTGGTCCTCGCGGGTGACCGCCGGGCCACCATGGGCAACGTGATCGCCCAGCGGGACATCGAGAAGGTCTTCCCGGCCGACGAGTACAGCGCGGTCGGCATCGCCGGCACCGCCGGCCTCGCGGTGGAGATGGTCCGGCTGTTCCAGCTGGAGCTGGAGCACTACGAGAAGATCGAGGGCACCGTGCTCTCGCTGGAGGGCAAGGCCAACCGGCTCACCACCATGATCCGGGGCAACCTGGGCATGGCGATGCAGGGCCTGGCCGTCGTCCCGCTCTTCGCCGGCTACGACCTCGACCTCGGCCGCGGCCGGATCTTCAACTACGACGTCACCGGCGGCCGCTCCGAGGAGCGCGGCTTCGCCGCCACCGGTTCCGGCTCGGTCTTCGCCCGCGGTTCGCTGAAGAAGCTCTACCGCGACGACCTCACGGCCGAGCAGGCCTCCACCGCCGTCGTCCAGGCCCTGTACGACGCGGCCGACGACGACTCCGCCACCGGAGGCCCGGACCTCGCCCGCAGGATCTTCCCGATCGTGTCGCTGATCACCGAGGACGGCTTCCGCCGGCTCACCGACGCCGAGGTCTCCGACATCGTCGTCTCCATCACCGACCACCGCCTGGGCCGCCCCAACGGCCCGCAGGCCCCGCTGCTCTAGCCGCGCCACACCTACCAAGGAAGGGACGACCGCCGGTGTCGACACCGTTCTACGTCTCGCCCCAGCAGGCCATGGCGGACCGCGCCGAGTACGCCCGCAAGGGCATCGCGCGCGGTCGCAGCGTGGTCGTGCTCACCTACGCCGACGGCATCGTCTTCGTCGCCGAGAACACCTCCCGGGCGCTCCACAAGGTCTCCGAGATCTACGACAAGATCGCCTTCGCCGCGGTCGGCCGCTACAACGAGTTCGAGAACCTGCGCATCGGCGGCGTCCGCTACGCCGACCTGCGTGGCTACTCCTACGACCGGGCCGACGTCACCGCGCGGGGTCTGGCCAACGTCTACGCCCAGACGCTCGGCACCATCTTCTCCTCGGTCGGTGAGAAGCCCTACGAGGTGGAGCTCATCGTGGCCGAGGTCGGCCGCACCACCGACGAGGACCAGATCTACCGGCTCACCCCGGACGGCTCGGTCGTCGACGAGCAGAACTACGTGGTGGTCGGCGGCAACGCCGACTCCATCGGCAACTACCTGGGCCAGCGCCACCGCACCGGGCTCTCGCTCACCGACGCGGTGAAGGTGGCCGTGGACTCGCTCGCCCGCGACCCCAACGGCGGCAGCCCGCGCACCCTCACCCCCGAGCAGCTGGAGGTGGCGGTGCTGGACCGCCAGCGCTTCCAGCAGCGCAAGTTCAAGCGGATCCTGGGCGGCCAGCTCGCCCGGCTCCTCGACGGCGACGAGTCCGCCGAGACCGACGACGAGGAGAAGCCGGCGGCCACCCCGCCGGCCGCCTCCGACCAGTAGTGCCTGCGGGGTCCCCGCGGCGGCCGGCGAACGACCGCCGCAGGGACCCCGGTGCCCCTGCGGCGGCCCGGACGGCGCCGCGGAGGCGGTTTCGGACAGCTCCCATCAGAGAATGGATGGCCCATGGACCGCCGAATTTTCGGGCTGGAGAACGAGTACGGCGTCACCTGTACGTTCCGCGGGCAGCGCAGGCTGTCCCCGGACGAGGTGGCCCGGTACCTCTTCCGCCGCGTAGTCTCCTGGGGCCGCAGCAGCAACGTGTTCCTGCGCAACGGTGCCCGCCTCTACCTCGACGTCGGATCCCACCCCGAGTACGCCACCCCCGAGTGCGACGACGTCGTCGAGCTGGTGACGCACGACAAGGCGGGCGAGCGCATCCTCGAAGGACTCCTGGTCGACGCCGAGCGGCGGCTGCACGAGGAGGGCATCGCGGGGGACGTCTACCTCTTCAAGAACAACACCGACTCGGCGGGCAACTCCTACGGCTGCCACGAGAACTACCTGGTGGCCCGGCACGGCGAGTTCTCCCGGCTGGCCGACGTGCTGATCCCGTTCCTGGTGACCCGGCAGCTGATCTGCGGCGCCGGCAAGGTGCTGCAGACCCCGCGCGGCGCGGTCTACTGCGTCAGCCAGCGGGCCGAGCACATCTGGGAGGGCGTCAGCTCGGCGACCACCCGCTCCCGTCCGATCATCAACACCCGCGACGAGCCGCACGCCGACGCCGAGCGGTACCGGCGCCTGCACGTCATCGTGGGCGACTCCAACATGTCCGAGACCACCACCCTGCTCAAGGTGGGCTCCACCGACCTGGTGCTCCGGCTGATCGAGGCCGGCGTGGTGATGCGCGACCTCACCCTGGAGAACCCGATCCGGGCGATCCGCGAGGTCAGCCACGACCTCACCGGGACCCACCAGGTCCGGCTGGCCAACGGCCGGGAGGCCAGCGCGCTGGACATCCAGGAGGAGTACTACACGAAGGCGCTGGAGTTCGCCGACCGCAAGGGCATCAACACCGGCACCATCGCGCGCGTCCTGGAGCTGTGGGGCCGCACCCTGGAGGCCGTGAAGACCGAGCGGCTGGACGACGTGGCCACCGAGATCGACTGGATCATGAAGTACAAGCTCATCGAGCGCTACCGCGAGAAGCACCAGATGAGCATGAGCAACCCGCGGGTCGCCCAGATCGACCTCGCCTACCACGACATCCACCGCCGGCGGGGCCTGTTCTACCTGCTCCAGGCCAAGAACCAGGCGCTCCGGGTGACCACCGACCTCAAGACCTTCGAGGCCAAGTCGATCCCGCCGCAGACCACCCGGGCCCGGCTGCGCGGGGACTTCATCCGCCGGGCGCAGGAGCAGCGCCGCGACTTCACCGTCGACTGGGTGCACCTGAAGCTGAACGACCAGGCGCAGCGGACGGTGCTGTGCAAGGACCCGTTCCGGTCGGTCGACGAGCGGGTGGAGAAGCTCATCGCGGGGATGTGAGCGCGGGGCGGTGAGGTGAACGGGGGCGCCGCCGGGGTGCGGCGTCCCCCGCCGGTGTGATCTTTGCGGCGCCCGGGCCCGGTGGTGTCTACCGGGGCCGGGCACCGTCGGGGAATACGCTGTCCGTCGAGTCCGGAGAGCCGACTTTGACCGACAGTTAGGAACACCGTGCGCCGCACCGCCGGGTTGCTTCTCACCCTGCCCCTGCTGCTGGCGGTGGCCTGCAGCAGCTCCACCCGACCCGCCAGCCCGGCCACGCCCACGGCGTCGCCCAGTGTCGCCCCCACCGTGCCGACCCCGGTGAACGAGGCTTCGCCGATGCCGACGCTGTCCGGCGGCGGGTTCGGGAGCAAGGCCACCATCACCCTCCCCGAGGGCCAGCCGAGCGGCCAGTTCGTGGTGAACACCGTCAGCGAGGGCGACCGGTCGACGGTCAACAAGGGCGACTGGGTCACGGTCAACTACACCGCGAAGGACTGGTCGTCCGGCAAGGACCTGCCCAGCTCGTACGACGCGGGCGGCAAGCCGCAGCTCTACCAGGCCGGCAGCGGGCAGCTGGTGCCCGCCTTCGACCAGAGCGTGATCGGCAAGAAGGTCGGCAGCCGGCTGCTCGTGGTGGCCCCGCCGGCCGCCGCCTTCGGCACCCAGGGCAGCACCCAGCTCGGGGTGGGCCCGGGGGACACCGTGGTCTTCGTACTGGACATCATGGAGAGCCTGCCGCCGGACGCCACGCTCTCCGGCACCATGACGCCGCCGCCGGCGACCATGCCGCAGGTCAAGGACAACGGCAAGGCCGCGGTGACGATCACCGTGCCGCCGGGGCAGGCCCCGCCGACCGAGCTCCAGCAGGCGGTGCTGATCAAGGGCGAGGGCAAGCAGGTGAAGGAGGGACAGACCCTGGTGGTGCAGTACACCGGGGTGCTGTGGAGCAACGGCCAGCAGTTCGACTCCTCCTGGAGCCACGGGGGTGCCCAGGCGCTGCAGATCGGCACCGGCAGTGTGATCGAGGGCTGGGACAAGGGCCTGGTGGGCCAGACCGTCGGCAGCCGGGTCGAACTGGTGGTGCCGCCGGCCCTGGGCTACAAGGACCAGGCGCAGGGCGCGGTGCCGCCGAACTCGACGCTGGTCTTCGTGATCGACATCCTGGAGGCCGTGTAGCCTCCGCCGCGGCCTGGGAAAGGCCGCGGCGATTCCGTACGCTTGGGCGGGCGCTCGCACAGGGAAGCGCCCGCCCTCATCCTGACCTGTCATACTGCCCTCGCACTGTGGTAGGCGCCGCCGGCGTCCGGGGTCCGGGCGCGCAGTGCGACAGCACTCCGGCGCCCACCACGCCGGCCGTAGACCTCGAAGACCTCGTGGCGAGATGGATGGGGAGTCATGTCTGAGAAAGCGTCGAGCCCGGGCGGAGCCGGCACCGCGAACGGAAACTCCGCCGGTGACCCGGCAGACTCGCGGCCCGGCGGCCCGCTTCCGGGCGACGGCGAGTCGATCGTCGTACCGCCGTCGATCCTGAAGCAGCAGGCCGGCTGGGCCCAGCCCGGCGATGCCCCGCGGCCGACGGGCGCGACGAAGACCGACGAGACCCCGCAGATCTTCGCGTCGACCGTGCGCCGCCAGGACACCTCCGAGGCCGGGTACGACGAGAACCCGGGGAACGTCGGCAAGCTGGGCGTGATCCTCGGCACCGTGCTGTCCGTGCTGCTGATCGGCAGCGCCGTGACGCTGTACCTGGTGAACAAGGACGACGACTCGTCGGACAGCGCCGCCGCCAAGCCGGACGCCGCCAAGAGCGCCCCGGCCACGCCGACCGCCGACCCGGTCCCGCCGATCAAGGACACCGCCAAGGTGCTGCCGACGGTCACCGGCGATTTCGGCAAGAAGGCCACCATCGAGGTGCCCGCCGACCAGTCGGACGGCAACTTCGTGGTCAAGGTCCTCACCGAGGGCACCGGCCCCAAGGTCGAGAAGAACTCCTGGACCTCGGTCGACTACACCGGCAAGGACTGGAACACCGGCAAGGACATCCCCTCCTCGTACGACGAGAAGGGCAAGCCGCAGATCTTCCAGGCCGGCACCGACGCGCTGATCCCGGCGCTCGACCAGGCCGTGGTCGGCAAGAAGGCCGGCAGCCGGCTGCTGGTGGTGGCCCCGCCGGCCGCCGCCTTCGGGGCCCAGGGCAACCCGAGCATGTCGATCGGGGCGAAGGACAACCTGATCTTCGTCATCGACATCCGCAACAGCAACGCCCCGGACGCCGTGGTCAGCGGCACCGTGACCCCGCCGCCCGCGGACTTCCCGCAGGTCAAGGACAACGGCAAGAAGCCGGCCGACATCACGCCGGTGGCCGGCGCGGCCGACCCGACCGAGCTGAAGTCCCACGTCCTGATCAAGGGCGAGGGCCGCAAGGTCGAGAAGGGCGAGAAGATCCTCGTCCAGTACACCGGCGCGCTGTTCAAGGACGGCAAGATCTTCGACTCCTCGCTCAGCAAGGGCCAGGCGTTCTCCTTCCCGCTCGGCGGCGGCCAGGTCATCGCCGGTTGGGACCAGGGCCTGGAGGGCCAGACCATCGGCAGCCGCGTCGAGCTGGTCATCCCGGCGTCGCTCGGCTACAAGGACCAGGCCCAGGGCGACATCCCGGCCAACTCCACGCTGGTCTTCGTCGTCGACATTCTCGACGCCGGTCAGGGCTGATCCACTTTCGGGTGACAATGGTGTGCGTGTGACCTTCGGGCCGGGCCGCGTGGCCCGTGCCCGGACGGGCGGCGGGCGCCCGTACCGTGGTCCGGGAACGGACCGGGGGTGCGGGCGCCCGCCGCTTGGTCATGGACCGAACCAACCGTGAGAAGAGGCACAGTGAGCAAGCCTGAGATCGACTTCCCGGTCGGCGACCCGCCGGCCGAGCTCAAGATCCGCGACATCGTCGTCGGCACCGGCGAGGAGGCCAAGCCCGGCCAGGTCGTCGAGGTCCACTACGTCGGCGTGACCTTCGCGACCGGCGAGGAGTTCGACGCCAGCTGGAACCGCGGCTCGACGTTCAAGTTCCCGCTCGGTGGCGGCCGCGTCATCAAGGGCTGGGACCAGGGCGTCGCCGGCATGAAGGTCGGCGGCCGTCGCGAGCTGGTCATCCCGCCGCACCTGGGCTACGGCAACCAGTCGCCGACCCCGGCCATTCCGGCGGGCTCGACCCTGATCTTCGTGGTCGACCTGATCGGCGTCTGAAACCGGTCGTGACGCAGGGCCGCACCCCGGGAACGGGGTGCGGCCCCACGCGTTTCCGGACTCGGCTTTTGCACTGCGTACCGCTACCGGTACGGTCGGTCCCGCCGGGTCCCACGACGGCCCGGCGGGCACACCCCGCGCGCGGCGCGGCACACCGGAAGGGTCAGCGATGGCGATCGCCAAGGCAGAGCGGCTGATGAATCTCGCCCTGTGCCTGATGAACACCAGACGTCCGCTCTCCAAGAAGGAGCTGCGGGAATCCATCGAGGCGTATCGCGAGGCCTGGCAGAACAGCAGCGAGGAAGCCTTCAACCGGATGTTCGAGCGGGACAAGGACGACCTGCGCGAGCTCGGACTGGTCATCGACGTCGACGAGAACGCCCTCGACGGCGAGCTCGGCTACCTCGCCCGCGCCGACCGCAACCGGCTGCCGGAGATCGCCCTCGACGCCGAGGAGGCCGCCGCGCTCACCCTCGCGGCACGCGTCTGGCAGCAGGCCAAGATGTCCGGCGCCGCCAGCGGCGCGCTGCAGAAGCTCCGCGCGGCCGGCGTCCCGTTCACCGAGACCGAGGGCCGGCCGGCCCTGGAGCCGCGGATCCCGGCCCGGGAGGCCGCGTTCGAGCCGCTGCTCACCGCCGCCCGCGACCGCCGCCCGGTCACCTTCGAGTACCGCAAGGCCGGGGCCGCCGCCGCCGAGCAGCGCAGCGTCGAGCCGTGGGCCCTGGAGTGCTGGCGCGGCCACTGGTACCTGGCGGGCTGGGACCGCGACCGCGAGGACGCCCGGGTCTTCCGGCTCAGCCGGATCACCGGCAAGATCCGCGCCCGCTCCGGCGCCTTCCTGGGCACCGTGCCCGAGCACGTGGACGTCCGGGCCACCGTCGCCAAGTTCGCCGGCGAAGGGGCCACCGCCACGGCCGTGGTGAGGATCCGCCGCGGCGCCGGGTTCCCGCTGCGCACCAAGGCGCTCTCCACCCGGCGGTCCGACGAGGGCTGGGACGAGCTGGAGATCCCGTACGGCAACGGGCTCGGCGCCGACCTGGCGGAGTTCGGGCCGGACGTCCTGGTGGTCGGGCCGGAGGAGCTGCGGGCCGACGTGATCGACCGGCTGCGCGCGGTGGCCGGCACTGTGGTGGAGGGTGTGCGGGCATGAGCAACGCGATCGACCAGACCCGGCGGATGCTCTCGCTGGTCACCTACCTGCGCGAGCGCCCCGGCGCGGAGGTGGCCGAGGTCGCCCGTGCGTTCGGCATCACCGAGCGCGAGCTGATCGGCGACCTCAACGTGCTCCCGATGTGCGGCACCAGCTTCCGCGGCGGCGACCTGCTCGACATCGACACCGACGGCGAGCGGATCTGGTGGCACAACGTCGACGACGTCGCGCAGCCGCTGCGGCTGGCCGCCGACGAGGCGACCGCCCTGCTGGTCGCCGCCCGCGCGGTGGCCGGGCTGCCCGGCCTGCGGGCCGGTGACCGGGAGGCGCTCACCCGGGCCGTCGCCAAGATCGAGAACGCGGCCGGGGAGAACGCCGAGGGCAGCGCCCGGGTCGGCGTCACCTTCGAGGCCGAGAGCCACGTCTTCGCCGACATCGACCGCGCGCTCAGCGAGGGCCGACGGCTCTGGCTGCGCTACTACTCGCACGGGCGCGGTGGCATGACCGAGCGCGAGGTCGACCCGATCCGGCTGCTCACCGAGGGCCACACCTACCTGGAGGCCTGGTGCCGGACCTCCGAGGACCACCGGATGTTCCGGCTCGACCGGGTCGCCGAGATCCGGGTGCTGGACGTCCCCGCCGATCCGCCCAAGCGGGAGCCGCGCGACCTCTCCGGGGGGCTGGTCAACCCCTCGGCCGACGACCCCGAGGTGGTGGTCGAGGTGTCCTCCGGCGGTCGCTGGGTCGCCGAGTACTACACCCACGACCGGGCCGAGGAGCTGCCCGACGGCGGGCTGCGGATCACCCTGCGCAGCGCCGACCCCTCGCAGCTGCGCCCGCTGGCGCTGCGGCTGGGCCGGGACGGGCGGATCGTCTCCCCTCCGGAGCTCGCCGGGCAGGCACGGGCGGCGGCGCTGGAGGCCTTGGCCCACTACGGGGAGGGGCTGGTCTGAGCCGTGGAGCCCGCCGGTACCAGATTCAAGGTCTACTGCTCGGAGTGCCGGGAGAAGGTCGAGCTGCCCGCCGAGCAGTTCCGCCTCACGTTCGGCCGGACTCCGGCCCAGGCGCACTACAGCTTCGGCTGCCCGCTCTGCGGGGCGGCCGTGCGCAAGCCCGCGGGGGAGAAGATCGTCGCGGCGCTGACCGTGGCCGGGGTGCGCACCATGCGGCTGATGCCGGCCGAGGGCTGAGCGGGCAGCGGGGCGGCGCGCGCCCGGTGCCCGCACCGGGCGGGGCGGGGCCGAGCGGGGGAGGCGCGGCCCGCGGCGGCGGATAGGGTGGGGCCATGTCCTGGATGCTCGTCGCCGCCGTCCTCGTCGCCACCGCCGGCCTGCTGGTGCTCGGCGTCCTCGCGGTCCGGCTCTGGCTGGACGTGCGGGCGCTGGCCGAGGGAGTGGACACCGCCTCCCGGGCACTCGCCGAGGCGGCCGGCGACCTCGCGGCCTCGGCACCGGGACGTCCCTGACCCCGCGCCGTCGCGGATCGGCCCCGGCGCCCTCCCGGCGGCGGTGCCGGCTCCCGTCCGCGCCGTCCGTCCGGTCCCGCCCGCTCCGCTCCGCGCCGTCCGTCCGGTCCCGCCCGCGGTCGTCCGACCTCTTCCGGACCGGGCCGACCTGCCGGGATCGGCGGTCGGGGGTGCCGGGGGGCTGCTGTACGGGGGTACCGGCGCGTTACGCTCTCAGCAGGCTCCTGAGTGCGAGGGGGCCGCTGTCCTGTTCGGGCGGCCGTCGTCACGGTGTCATCCGCAGCGGTTACCATCCCCGCAGCGGGCGGCCCGCCGGTGCCGCCGAGACTGAAGGTGGTCGAGCATGCGGATCTCGCCGATCGCGATTCTGGTGGTCGTGGTCCTTGCCATTCTCCTCTTCGGGGCCAAGCGCCTGCCCGACCTGGCGCGTTCGCTCGGCAAGTCGATGCGGATCCTGAAGAGCGAGACCCAGGCGATGCGTTCGGAGGGGGCGGCGGACGCCTCGGCCCCGCCCGCGCCGGCGGTGGCCGACGACGTCGCCGCGAAGACCATCCAGTCCGCGCCGGGGGCGTCCGCGACCTCCCGGCCGGTGAGCGAGCAGCCCTCGGGACGGTCCGCCGGTGCTGCCGCGTCCGACGGCGGCCGGGCGCACTGAACACGTCCCGCCGTGAAGACGCGCACGCGGGGCACGCGACGCACGCGACCACTGGAGGCCCGCCGACCGGCGGGCCTCGACGCACGAGTTGAGGACCGGGGTTGAGCAAGCTCACCAAGGCGCAGAAGGCGCCCAAGGATCCCGAGGGGCGGATGGCCCTCGCCGACCACCTGCGGGAACTGCGGAACCGCGTGGTCAAGTCGGTCCTGGCGATCGTGGTGTTCACGATCGTCGCGCTGATCTACCACAAGCAGATCGAGTCGTTCCTGCTCAAGCCCCTGCCGCAGTGCACCCCCGAGGTCATCCTCGAATCCGAGGGCCGTTGCGCACAGGTCTCCACCATCGGCCTGACCGCGGGCTTCAACTGGATGCTGAAGGTCGCCCTGACGGCGGGTGTGGTCGCCACCGTGCCGGTCTGGCTGTACCAGCTCTGGGCGTTCGTGGCGCCCGGCCTGCACAAGCACGAGCGCAAGTACACGGTCATCTTCATGGTGTGCGGTGCGCCGCTGTTCCTGGCGGGTGTCGGGCTGGCGATCCTGCTGCTGCCGATGACCGTCGAGGTGCTGATCTCGTTCACCCCGAACGACACCACGCCGATCCTGCCGCCCGCGGACTACTTCGACATCGCGACCAGGCTGGTGCTGGTCTTCGGCCTGGCCTTCGAGTTCCCGCTGCTGCTGGTGATGCTCAACCTGGTGGGCGTCGTCACCGGTAAGCGGCTGCTCGGCTGGTGGCGCGGCATGGTGATGGGCATCACCGTCTTCGCGGCCTTCGCCACCCCGAGTGCGGACCCGCTGAGCATGCTGGCGCTGGCCGCGCCGATCTGGGCGCTGTACTTCGTCGCGGTGGGTATCGCGATGATCAACGACCGTCGCCGGGCCCGCCGCAACCCGGACCTGGAGCTGAGCGACGAGGAGGCGTCCCACGTCGACCTCACGGTGGCGCCGGTCTCCGGGGCCGAGGCGATCGAGGCCTCCGGCACGCCGACCGCCTCCGCGTCGGTGCCCGCGGCCCGGCACGAGCAGATGGACGACATCACCTGATCCGACCGGGCCGAGCGTCCCGGAAGCCCCGACCTGCCGCATCGCGGCGGGTCGGGGCTTTTTCGCGGGCGGTCCGCTCCCGGCGCGGCGGGGCGGGCGGTCTTGGCACGATGCATGGCATGTGACATATTACTGCCGTGTCCCACTCCCAGAGACTCCTCCCCGACGTCGTGGTGGTCGGCGCCGGTGTCGTCGGCGCCGCCTGCGCGTACTACGCCGCGTCCGCCGGCCTCGCGGTCGCCGTCGTCGACCGCGGCCCGGTCGCGGGCGGAACCACCGGCGCCGGCGAGGGCAACCTGCTGGTCTCCGACAAGGAGCCCGGTCCCGAGCTCGACCTCGCCCTGTACTCCACCCGGCTCTGGCGCGAGATCGCCGAGGAGCTCGGCACCGCCGTCGAGTACGAGCCCAAGGGCGGGCTCGTGGTCGCCTCCACGCCGGCCCGGCAGGACGCGCTGCGCGCCTTCGCCGCCGAGCAGACCGCCGTGGGCGTCACCTCCGAGGAGATCCCCGGCGAGCGGCTGCAGGAGCTGGAACCGCACCTCGCGCCCGGACTGGCCGGCGGGTTCCTGTACCCGCAGGACGCCCAGGTCCAGCCCGCGCTGGCCGCCGCCCACCTGCTGCGGGCCGCCCGGGCGGCCGGCGCCCGGCTGTACACCGGCGAGACCGTCCGGGCGGTGCGCCTGGCGGCCGACGGCACCGTGCGCGGCGTCGAGACCGACCGGCGGCGACTGGACGCGCCCGCGGTGGTCAACGCCGCCGGCACCTGGGGCGGCGAGCTGGCCTCGCTGGCCGGCGTCCACCTCCCGGTGCTGCCCCGGCGCGGCTTCGTGCTGGTGACCGAGCCGCTGCCGCGGATCGTCCGGCGCAAGGTGTACGCCGCCGACTACGTCGCCGACGTGGCCAGCGGATCGGCCGCGCTGCAGACCTCGGCCGTGGTCGAGGGGACCCCGGGCGGGCCGGTACTGATCGGCGCCAGCCGGGAGCGGGTCGGCTTCGACCGGACGCTCTCGGTGGAGGTGCTCCACCGGCTGGCCGTGCAGGCGGCGGCGCTCTTCCCGGTGCTGGCCGGAGTGAGCGTGATGCGCGCCTACCGGGGGTTCCGTCCGTACCTGCCGGACCACCTGCCCGCGATCGGCGCCGATCCGCGGGTGCCCGGGCTCTACCACGCCTGCGGCCACGAGGGCGCGGGCATCGGGCTGGCCCCGGCCACCGGGCTGCTGATCGCCCAGCAGCTCGTCGGCAAGGGACCCGAACTGGACCTCACGCCGTTCCGCGCCGACCGCTTCCCGGTCGCCGGCGGCCCCTCGTGACCTGCGCGGAGCGCTGACCGCAATCCGCACGGTGCCCGCACGCACCGGGACGACGGCGCTCGCGCGCCCCAGGATGAGCTGAACGGAGAACCCCACCCATGCGCCGTACCCCCGCCGACCTGGTCCGGGCCGAACCCGGGCCCGCGCACACCATCGAGTTCGACGGCCGGTCCGTGCCCGCACTGCCCGGGCAGACGATCGCCGCCGCGCTCTGGGCCGACGGCGTGCTCGCCTGGCGCACCACCCGGGTCGGCGGGAAGCCGCGCGGGGCGTTCTGCGGGATCGGCGTCTGCTACGACTGCCTGGCCACCGTCGACGGGCAGCCCAACCGGCGCACCTGCCTGCTGCCGGCCGAGCCCGGCACCACCGTCACCACCCAGGAGGGCCACGGCCGTGCCGACCTCGCCGTCTGAGTCCGCCGGAGCCGCGGGATCCCCCGCGGGCACCGGACCCGCCGAAGCCGCGCGGGCGCCGTACGACCTCGCGGTGATCGGGGCCGGGCCGGCCGGCCTGGCCGCCGCCGTGACCGCCGCTGACCTCGGGCTGCGCTGCGCCCTGCTCGACGCGGGAGAGCGCACCGGTGGCCAGTACTACCGCCACCCCGCGCCCGGTCTCGGCGCCGCCCGGCCGGACCGGCTGCACCACGGCTGGTCCGTCTACACCGGCCTCGCCGACCGGCTCGACGCCCACCGGGCGGCCGGGCGGGTCGAGCTGCTGGCCGGCCACCAGGTCTGGGCGCTGGAGCGGGCGGGGGACCGGGACTGGCGGCTGCACGCCACCACCGGACCCGCCGCCGACGACCGGGCCACCGTGCGGTCCGCGGCCGTGCTGCTCGCGACCGGCGCCTACGAGCGGCAGCTCCCCTTCCCGGGCTGGACGCTGCCCGGAGTGGTCACCGCCGGTGGTGCGCAGGCCATGCTCAAGGCCGGTCTGGTCCTGCCCGGCCGGCGGATCGTGGTGGCCGGCAGCGGTCCGCTGCTGCTCGCCGCGGCGTCCTCGCTCGTCACCGCCGGGGCCGAGGTGCCCGCGGTGGTCGAGGCCACGAACTACCTCGGCTACGCCCGGCGCCCCGGTGTGCTGGCCGCCGTCCCGGCCAAGCTGGTCGAGGGCGCCGGGCACGGTTCCGCACTGCTGCGGCACGGCGTTCGGCTGCGCCGCAGCAGCGCGGTGGTCGAGGCGCACGGCACCGACCGGGTCACCGCCGTCACGGTGGCCCGGCTGGATGCCGAGTGGCGGCCGGTGCCCGGCACGGAGCGGCGGATCGCGTGCGACGCGCTCGCCGTCGGCCACGGGCTGCTGCCGCAGATCGAGCTGGCCACCGAACTGGGGGCGGCGACCCGGACCACCCCCGACGGGACCGCCGCGCTCACGGTCGACGCCCGGCTGCGGACCACCGTGCCCGGCCTCTGGGCGGCCGGCGAGGCCTGCGGCGTCGGCGGCGCCGACCTCGCGATCGCGGAGGGCGAGCTGGCCGCGCACGCGGTGGCGGACCGTCCGGTGCGCACCGCGCTGCTGCGGCGGCGGACCCGGCTGCGGGCCTTCGCCGAGCTGATGGCCGCCTCCCACCGGCCCGGCCCGGGCTGGACCGGCTGGCTGCGGCCGGACACCGACGTCTGCCGCTGCGAGGAGGTGCCGGCCGGTGTCATCCGGGAGGCGGTGGAGGAGCTGGGCGCGGGAGACGCCCGCACCGTGAAGCTGCTGACCAGGGCCGGGATGGGCTGGTGCCAGGGCCGGATGTGCGGTCCGGCGGTGGCCTGCCTCGCCGGTGCCGGTGGTGGCGCCGGTGCCGGTATCGGCGAGGAGGAGGTGCGGCCGGACAGCCGCCCGTTCTCCTGCCCGGTCCCGCTCGGGCAGCTCGCGGCCGAACTGCACGGGGACGGGCCGCAGGGCTCGGACCTGGACTGAACTCGCCGGTCGGGGACTCTTGTCTCCACCGCGCGATCTCTAATAAAATGTCACACCTCACCAAGGAGAAGCTGTGTCCCACACCCCGCACGACACCACCCGCCCCTGGCGCGGCATCATGGTCGCCACCACGATCCCGCTGCGCGAGGACCTCTCCGTCGACTACGACGCCTACGCCGACCACGTCCGCTGGCTGATCGAGTCGGGCTGCGACGGCGTCGTCCCCAACGGCTCGCTCGGCGAGTACCAGACCCTGACCGCCGAGGAGCGCGCCCGGGTCGTCGAGGTCGCCGTCGAGGCCGCCGGTGACGGCTCCCGCGTCATGCCCGGTGTGGCCGCCTACGGCAGCGCCGAGTCCCGCCGCTGGGCCGAGCAGGCCGCCGAGGCCGGCGCCGGCTCCGTCCTCCTGCTGCCGCCCAACGCCTACCGGGCCGACCACGACGCCGTCCGGGCGCACTACGCCGAGGTGGCCAAGGCCGGCGTCCCGATCGTGGCCTACAACAACCCGATCGACACCAAGGTCGACCTCGTCCCCGCGCTGCTCGCGCAGCTGCACGGCGAGGGCTCGATCGTCGCGGTCAAGGAGTTCAGCGGCGACGTCCGCCGGGCCTACGAGATCGCCGAGCTGGCCCCGGGCCTCGACCTCCTGATCGGCGCCGACGACGTGCTGCTGGAGCTGGCCCTCGCGGGTGCGGTCGGCTGGATCGCCGGCTACCCGAACGCGCTGCCCGCGGCGAGCGTCGCGCTCTACCGGGCCGCCGTCGCACGCGACCTGGACACCGCGCTGCCGCTCTACACCTCGCTCCACTCGCTGCTGCGCTGGGACTCCAAGACCGAGTTCGTCCAGGCCATCAAGCTCTCCATGGACATCGCCGGCCGCCCCGGCGGTCCGGTCCGCGCCCCCCGCGGGCCGCTGACCCCGGAGGTCGAGGCGGCCGTCCGTGCGGCCACCGAGAAGGCCCTGGCCGAGGGCCACGCGTAACCGCCGCTCCGAACGTCCGGTGTCCGGGACGGCCGGCTGCGGGGGCAGCCGGCCTCCGGCCCCACCACTCACCCCCACCCCCACGGAGCTCCGCCAGATGCGCACCCGCCACGTCTTCCACGCCGTCGACTCGCACACCGAGGGCATGCCCACCCGGGTCGTCACCGGCGGGTTCGGCGTCATCCCCGGTGCCACCATGGCCGAACGCCGGGTCCACTTCCAGCAGCACCTCGACCACTTCCGCACCCTGCTGATGTACGAGCCGCGCGGCCACGCCGCGATGAGCGGCGCCGTCCTCCAGCCACCGACCCGGCCCGACGCCGACTTCGGGGTGCTCTACATCGAGGTCTCCGGCCTGCTGCCGATGTGCGGGCACGGCACCATCGGCGTCGCCACCGTGCTGGTCGAGACCGGGATGGTGCCGGTGGTCGAGCCGGTCACGACCGTCCGGCTGGACACCCCGGCCGGCCTGGTGATCGCCGACGTCGCGGTCGAGGACGGCGCGGCCACCTCGGTCACCATCCGCAACGTGGCGTCCTACTCCGTGGCGCTGGACCGCACGATCGAGGTGCCCGGGTACGGCACCGTCGGCTACGACCTCGCGTACGGGGGCAACTTCTACGCCATCCTGCCGCTCGCCGAGTTCGGGATCCCCTTCGAACGCGAGCGCAAGCAGGACATCCTGGACGCCGGCCTGGCGCTGATGGAGGCGATCAACGGGAGCCCGGACCGGCCGGTGCACCCGGAGGACCCGTCCATCCACAGCTGCCACCACGTCCAGCTGCTCGCCCCCGGCTCCACCGCCGAGCACTCCCGGCACGCCATGGCCATCCACCCCGGCTGGTTCGACCGCTCGCCCTGCGGCACCGGCACCTCGGCCCGGATGGCGCAGCTGCACGCGCGCGGAGAGCTGCCGCTCGGCCGGGACTTCCGCAACGACTCCTTCATCGGGACGACCTTCACCGGGCGCCTGGTCGAGGAGACCGAGGTGGCCGGACGGCCCGCGGTCGTCCCCACCGTCACCGGGCGGGCCTGGATCACCGGCACCGCCCAGTACTTCCTCGACCCCAGCGACCCGTTCCCGGCCGGCTTCCTGCTCTGAAGCCCGCCGCCTCATCCGCCGACCCCCCTGAAGGGCTTGTTGCCGTGACGATCCGTTCGTACAACCCCGCCGACCCCGCGGACCTCGTCGCCGAGGCGCCCGCCCCCGGTGCCGAGGCCGTCGAGGCCACCGTCGCCCGCGCCCGTGCCGCGCAGCCCGGTTGGGTCGCGGCCGGCGCCGGCGGTCGCTCGGCCGCGCTCACCCGGATCGCCGAGGTGGTCGAGGCGCACGCCGAGGAGCTGGCCGCGCTGATCGTGCGCGAGGTCGGCAAGCCGGCGGCCGAGGCACGTGGCGAGGTGGCCCGCACCGCCGCGATCTGGCGGTACTACGCGCAGGCGCCGTACGCGGCGTCCGGCTCCGTGCACGAGACCGCCGCCGGGCCCGGGCTGCTGCTCACCCGCCGCCGCCCGTACGGCGTGGCCGGGCTGATCACGCCGTGGAACTTCCCGCTGGCGATCCCCACCTGGAAGGCCGCACCGGCGCTGGCCGTCGGCAACACCGTGGTGCTCAAGCCGTCCTCGGAGGCGATCGGCTGCGCGAAGCGCCTCGCCGAGCTGGTCGCCGAGGCCGGGCTGCCGGACGACGTCTTCACCGTGCTGCCCGGCGGCGGGGCCGAGGGCGGGACGCTGGTCGGCGCCGCGGACGTGGTCTCGTTCACCGGCTCCACCGGGGTCGGCAAGCAGGTCGTCCGGACCGCCACCGAGCGGGGCACCCCGGTCCAGGCCGAGCTCGGCGGGCTGAACGCCGCGCTGGTCCTGCCGGACGCCGACTTCGAGCAGGCCGCCGCCCACCTGGCCGCGGCGATCGCCGGGTACGCCGGGCAGAAGTGCACCGCCACCAGCCGGGTGATCGCCGTCGGCGAAGCCTACGAGCCGCTGCGCGCCGCGCTGGTCAAGGCGCTGGCGCAGGTCGACGAGACGGCCTGCGGGCCGGTCATCAACGCCGCCTCGCGCGACCAGATCACCGAGGCCCTCGCCTCCGCCCGGGAGGCCGGCGCCGAGGTGCTGGCCGGCGGCGGCGTCCCGGACCGGGCCGGCTGGTACCTGGACCCGACCCTGGTCGCCGGGGTGCCGGACGGGCACCCGCTGCGGCGCGAGGAGTTCTTCGGCCCGATCGCCGTGCTGCACGCCGCGGCCGACCTGGACGAGGCGGTCGCGCTCGCCAACGACACCCCGTACACGCTGGCCGCCTCGGTGCACACCCGCAGCCTGGACGTCGCGCTCGCCGTCGCCGACCGGCTGGACGCGGGCATGATCCGGGTCAACGCGCCGTCCAGCGGCGTCGACTTCCACCTGCCGTTCGGCGGCGCCAAGGGCGCCAGCCACGGTGCGCGGGAGCAGGGCGAGGCCGCGCTCGACTTCTACACCCAGGGCCGCACGGTCACCCTGCTGCCGGCGGGCGGTGCCTGATGCGGGTCGATCACGTCGACACGGTCGACTACCACACGGCCGGCGAGCCGTTCCGGATCGTGGTCGGTGGCGCCCCGGTCGTCCCCGGGGACACCGTCGCCGAGCGGCGGGCGATCGCGATCGGCGCGGGCGGCACCGCCACCTCGCCCCGGCCCGGCCCGCTGGACGAGGTGCGCCGGCTGCTCACCCGCGAACCGCGCGGGCACGCCGGGATGTACGGCGGGTTCCTGGTGCCGCCGGACGACGACGAGGCCGACCTCGGCGTGCTCTTCTGGCACAAGGACGGCTACTCGACCGCCTGCGGTCACGGCACCATCGCGCTCGGCGCCTGGGCGGTGGACTCCGGGCTCGTCCCGGCGCCGGAGTTCGGCGTCGCCCGGGTGCGGATCGACGTCCCGTCCGGCCGCGTCACCGCGCTGGTCCACCGGAGCGGCGGGCGCACCACCGGGGTGACCTTCCGCAACGTCCCGGCCTGGGTCGGCGACCTCAAGGTCCCGGTCGCGACCTCGCGCGGGACCGTCGAGGTGGCCGTCGCGCACGCCGGGGCCTGCTACGCCTCGGTGCCGGCCGCCGCCCTGGGGCTCTCGGTCAGCCTCGACCGGCTGCCCGAGCTCACCGCGGCCGGGCGGGAGATCCAGGCCGCGCTGGCCGACGAACCCGCGGTCCAGCACCCGGTGGACCGCCGGCTGTCGGGCGTCTACGGCGTCATCCTGTACGACGAACTCCCCTCCGCCGACGGCGGGTTGAACCAGCGGAACGTCACCGTCTTCGCGGACGGGCAGATCGACCGCTCGCCGTGCGGCTCCGGCACCTCGGCCCGGCTCGCCGTGCTCGCCGCCGAAGGCAGGCTCCTGCCCGGGCAGGAGCTGCGGCACGAGTCGATCGTCGGAACGGTCTTCGGCGGCCGGGTCCTGGCCGGCGGCGACCCGTGGGGCGACGGGGTGGTCACCGAGGTGACGGGCCACGCCTACCGCACGGGGGAGCACCGGTTCCTGCTCGACCCCCGGGACGAGCTCGGCGTGGGGTTCCTGCTGTGACGGGCGAGCTCCGGGGCGGCCTCGGGCCGGTCGGCGCGGACGCCCCGCCGCCGCCCGCCGCGCCGGTCGGTGAGGTCGGTCAGGTCGGTGAGGTCGGGCAGGGCGCCGTCGGGCTGACCCCGGCCGAGGCCGTCGCCGCGATCGAGCAGGTGCTCCTCGACGGGCTGGACCCGGAGGCCGGGCCCGCCCGCTCGGCGATGCCGGTGCCGGCCGGCGAACTGCTGCTGATGCCGGCCGCCTCCGCCGCGTACACCGGGGTCAAGATCGCGGGAGTCGCGCCCGCCAACCCGGCGGCCGGGCTGCCCCGGATCACCGGCAGCTACCTGCTGCTCGACGGTCCCACCCTGCAGCCCGTCGCCCTGCTCGACGGCGCCGCGCTCACCGCGCTGCGCACGCCGGCCGTCACCGCGGCCGCGCTGCGCCGGCTGGCCGCGCCGGACGCCGCGCACCTGGTCCTCTTCGGGGCCGGCCCGCAGGCGTACGGGCACCTGGACGCGCTGCTCGGCGTCCTGCCGCTGACCCGGGTGACGGTGGTCGCCCGCAGCGAGCGGCCGGCCGAGGCGCTGGCCCGGTACGCCCGGGCACGCGGCCTGGCCGCGGCCCTCGGCACGCCGGCCGACGTGGCCGACGCCGACGTGGTGGTCTGCTGCACCACGGCGCGCACGCCGCTGTTCGACGGCTCGCTGGTGCCGGACCGCGCGGCGGTGGCGGCGGTCGGCTCGCACGAGGTGGACGCCCGCGAGGTGGACGAGCTCCTGGTCGGCCGGTCCGCGCTGTACGTGGAGGCGCGGTCCGCCGCGCTCCGGGAGGCCGGCGACCTGCTGATGGCGGGCGTCACGGCCGCCGACGAGCTGTGGAACCTGGCCGAGCTGGTGCGCGGCGAGGCGCCGGTGCCGGCGGACCGCCCCCGCTTCTTCAAGAGCGTGGGGATGGCCTGGCAGGACCTTGCCGTGGCGGCGGAGGTGCATCGGCGCGGTCTGCGCTGATCTTCCGCCGGGGTGCCCGGGCCGGCGGCCCGGGGCCCGGAGGTCCGGCACGTCGAGTGCGCCCGGTGCGGCCGGCGCGCTCGGCGTGCCGGGCGTCAAGTCCGTTTCCTCGGACACTGGTTGGTCGTTGGAGGGGTGGGCCGGAGCTGCGGCCGACGTACCGGGAGGGATCCCCGGTCGCGTCGGCCGCTTTCGCGTGTCCGGGCCGGTCGGCGGTGCGGTGCCTCGGCGGTGGGGTGCCCGGGTGTCGGGGGCCGGGGGCGTCCTACCGGTAGGTGGCGATCAGACGGGCCAGGTGGCGGCCGGTGAGGTGGAGCGGGTCCTCGCTGCGGGCCACCTGGGCGGCCAGCTCCGCACCCTCCAGGGTGTTGATGACGGTGGCGGCGAGTTCACGGGCGTCGGTGAGGCCGATCCCGGAGGTGTGCAGCTTCTCCTCGACGATCGCGCGCCAGTGCGCGAACGCCTCGACGACGGCCTCCTCGATGACCGGGGCCCGGCCGACCGTCTCCAGGGCGGTGGTGGTGATGGGGCAGCCGTCCTGCCACCCGGAGTCGCGCAGCGCGTCGGCGAGCAGGCGCGTGCACGCGATGACCGCCTCGGCAGGGTCGGCGGCGCTGTCCAGTCCGGTGCGGAGCAGCTCGGCGAACTCCTGGTCGCCGTGGCGGATCGCCTCGGCGGCCAGCTCCTGCTTGCCGCCGGGGAAGAAGTGGTAGACGGAGCCGAGGGTGGCCTCCGCCTCGCGGGAGATCTGTTTGATGCCGGTGCCCTCGTACCCCTGGCGCTGGAGCAGCCGGGAGGTGGCCCGGACGATCCGCTCGCGGGTGCCGGTGGTGGTCGTCTTCACGACGGCGAGTCTAGCCGGTCGAATAGATAGAGCGTTCGTTCTAGAGGCGTGCTAGCTTCCTCCTGGATAGAGCGTTCGTTCTAGCGAACCCTTCGGAGGGGATTCCCATGTCTGCCGCCCAGCCCGCCCGATACGCCCAGGACGCCGAGGGGGCGGCGAGGTCCGTCACCCTGATCGGTCTCGGCCCGATGGGCCGCGCGATGGCCGCCGCCTACCTGGACGCCGGATACGCCGTCACCGTGTGGAACCGGACCGCGGGCCGGGCCGGGGAGCTGGTCGCCCGGGGCGCCGTCCTCGCGCCGGGGGCGGCCGAGGCGGTGGCCGCCAACGACCTGGTCGTCCTGAGCCTCACCGACTACGACGCGGTGTTCGCCGTGTTGACCGCCGCCGAGTCGGAGCTGCGCGGCAAGGTCGTCGTCAACCTCAGCTCGGACACCCCCGAGCGCGCCCGGGAGGCCGCCCGCTGGCTCGCCGAACGCGGCGCCGCCCACCTGACCGGTGGCGTCCGGGTGCCGCCGTCCGGCATCGGCCGGCCGGAGTCGGACACGTTCTACAGCGGGCCGGTCGAGCCCTTCCGGGAGCACCGGCCCGCCCTGGAGGTGCTCACCGGCGCCGACTACCGGGGCGACGACCCCGGGCTGGCCCAGCTGTACTACCAGATCCAGATGGACCTCTTCTGGACCTCGCTGGCCGGCTACCTGCACGCCACCGCCGTCGCGGAGGCCAACGGCATCTCGGCCGAGGAGTTCCTCCCCTACGCCGCCTCGACGGCCGCCTCGATGCCCGGATTCCTGTCCTTCTACGCGCCCCGGATCACCGCCGGGCACCACGGGGGTGACGTCGACCGGCTCGTCATGGCCGCCGCCAGCCTCGATCACGTCCTGCACACCGTGGAGGCGTCGGGGGTGGACGGCACGCTGCCCCGGCTGCTGGCGGACACCTTCCGGCGCGGCGTCGAGGCCGGGCACGGAGGGTCCAGTGCGACCAGCCTGATCGGGCTGTTCAGGGGGGAGGGCGCGACGGAGGCGGGGGGAGGGGTGGCCGGGGAGTGACGCGGGTCCGGGGCCGCCGACCGTTGCCACCGGTCGGCGGCCCTGCCACGATGGGGTCCGGCGCAAGATCCGACCGCTGACGGGATCTCCGAATCGCGGACTGTTGCACACTCAACGTAACGTGACATTGTACGCTGGTGTTCTGCACCCACCCGGAGGAACACCATGGCCGACCTCAAACCCCGCACCCTGATCTCCGTCCAGGAGCGGCTGCGCGACCAGGTCGCCCACGCGCTCCGCGCCGCCCTGATCTCCGGTGAACTGCGCCCCGGCGTGGTCTACTCCGCGCCCGCGCTCGCCGCCGACTTCGGTGTCTCCGCCACCCCCGTCCGCGAGGCCATGCTGGACCTCGCCCGCGAGGGCCTGGTCGAGGCCGTCCGCAACAAGGGCTTCCGGGTCACCGAGCTGACCGAGCGCGACCTCGACGACTTCACCGAGATCCGCGCTCTGATCGAGGTCCCGACGGTCGGCCGGGTCACCCGCTCCGCCACCGCCGAACAGTTGGAGGCGCTGCGCCCGCAGGCCGAGGCCATCGTCGTCGCGGCCGGCAAGCACGACCTGATCGGCTACCTGGAGGCCGACCGCCAGTTCCACCTCGACCTGCTCGGGCTGGCCGGCAACGCCCGCCTGGTGGAGGTCGTCGGCGACCTGCGCAAGCGCTCCCGCCTCTACGGCCTCAACCGGCTCGCCGAGCGCGGCGAGCTGGTCTCCTCGGCGGAGGAGCACCTGGCGCTGCTCGACCTGATGATCTCCGGAGACGCCGACGCCGCCGAAGCCTGCATGTCCCGCCACCTCAGCCACGTCCGCTCGCTGTGGGCGGAGGGCCAGGAGGAGGCCGCGGAGGAGGCCCGCCCGGCGCTGCGCCTGCGCGCGCGGTAGGGCGCGGTAGGGCGGAGTCACCCGGACGGGTGCGTTCCGGCGTTCCGGCGATCGGGCCGGGGAACGGGCCCGGGTCCTTCGATGACGTTCCCGACATCGCCGGCACGTACGACCCGGCGGTGTTCCGCCTCGTCCTGGAGGTCACGTCGTCGAGCCTGAGTGACGACCTGGAGAAGAAGCCCTCCGCGTACGCGCCCGCCGGGGTGCCCGTCAGGGCGGCGACTGCCGCGTGCACGCCGTCCACCACCCCGGGCAGTCGTTCACCCTGCCCGAGTCGATCGGGGCCCCGGTGACGCTGTCGGTGGACGACGTGCTGGCGGCGAAGAAGGAGGACCCGTCAGGGGGTCAGACCGCCGCGGGGACGGTGAGGCGTCCGTCGTGGACCTCGGCGACCTGGTCGACCGCCGTCAGGTGGGTCCGGTCGTGGGTGACCAGGACGGTGGCCGTGGCACGCCGGTGGGTGAGCGCGGTCAGCAGGTCGAGGACGGCGGCCCCGCGTTCGTGGTCCAGGGCGCTGGTCGGTTCGTCCACCAGCAGCACGGTCGGATCGTTCATCAGCGCGCGGGCGATGTTGACGCGCTGGCGCTGACCGCCGGACAGCTGGTGCGGGCGGCGGGCCGCCTGCCCGCGCAGGCCGACCGCGTCCAGCAGGTCCAGCGCCCGGGGGAGCGCGGCACGCGGGGAGCGGCCGTCCAGGTGGGCCATCACCTGGAGCTGTTCGGCCGCGGTGAGCGAGGGCAGCAGGTTGGGCTGCTGGAAGACGATCCCGATCCGGTCCCGGCGCAGCGCGGTGAGCGCGGCGCGGCCCAGGCCGGCGGTCTCGGTGCCGTCCACCACCACCCGGCCGGAGTCCGGGGCGATCAGCGTCGCGGCGACCGCCAGCAGGCTGGACTTGCCGGAGCCGGACGGACCCACCACCGCCGTGACCGTGCCCTTCGGGACGGTCAGCGAGACCTCGTCCAGGGCGGTCAGCCGGCCGTCGCCGTCGGGGTAGGTGAGGGTGATGCGGTCGAGGTGCAGGCTCATCGGACGCTCCCCAGAGCGGTCAGCGGGTCGACGGAGGTGATCCGGCGGACGGACAGGGCCGCGCCGACCGCGCCGAGCGTGATCATCACGGCGGCCGGGACGAGCACGGTCGGCGCGTCCAGGACGAACGGCACGGCCGAGCCGATCAGCGCGCCGGCGCCGGCCGCGATCGCGGTGCCGGCGGCGGTGCCCAGGACGAGCAGCACCACCGCCTGGCCGAGGGCGTCCCGCAGCAGGTAGCGGGTGGAGGCGCCGAGCGCCTTCAGGACGGCGATGTCGCCGCTGCGCTGGATCGTCCACACCGTGAAGAACGCGCCGATCACCAGGGCCGAGATGGCGAACAGGAAGCCGCGCATCAGCTGGAGCGAGCCGTTCTCCGAGGTGTAGGAGCCGATCGCGGCGAGCGAGTCCGCCCGGCTGCGGGTCTCGGTGCCGAGGCGGGCGTCGGCGGCGGCCAGATCGGCACCGGAGGCGGTGGTGAGCGCGACCACGGTGGCGTGACCCGCGCCGCCCGGCGCGGTCTGCTGCCAGTCGGCGAGGCTCGCCCAGACGACCGGGGTGTGGCTGAACGAGGCGTCGCCCGCCACCGCCGCGACCTGGAGCGGCCGACCGGCCAGCGTGAACGCGTCGCCGGGGCGCAGACCGCCGAGGTCCTGTGCGGCGGTCTGCGACAGCACCGCCCGGCCGGGGCCGAGCAGCGCACCCTGCGGGGCCAGCGCCGAGCCGTCCGGCACCCCGAAGACGGAGAGCGCGGCGCTGCGCGGACCGGCCGCCGCCCTGGTGGTCGTGATGCCGAGCGGCTGCGCGGAGGTGACGCCCGGGACCCGCGCCCACTCCTGCCACTGCTCGGGAGTCAGCCGGGAGTCGGTGAAGGAGAGCTTCTGCCCGTCGGCCGGTCTGGCGAAGGCCAGGTGGTCGGCGGGCAGCCCGGTGACCGCCGAGACGTTCTGCCGGCCCAGCCCGGCGGTCAGCCCGGACAACAGGCCGACCAGCACGGTGATCAGTACGATGACGGTTCCCATCAGGGCGAACCGCCCCTTGGCGAACCTCAGATCCCTCCAGGCGACGAACACCTTCGGCCCTTCTTCCCGACGCGTTTTTCCGACACTGACGAGACTGGCCGGGGAGGGCGCCTCCGGGCATCGCACCGGGGTTGGGAACCTCCGCATCGAAGGGGCGAGGCGGAGCTCAATCCTTTGATTGATGCCGGATGCGGCCGAGGACCCTAGGCTGGACGGATGGCGACCGAACGACCACGAACCACCCCCGTCGCCCGCATGCTCCAGGTCTGCCTGCACCTGTCGGTGGCGGGCCTGCTGGCGCTGGCCGTCGCGCGGGCCGCGGTCGGCCGGGGCGGTGACCTCGCGGCCGTCACCTCCGCCGCCACCGCGATGGCCGCCGTCTACGCGGCCGGGCCGCTGATCGGCGCCGTCCGCCGCTCCCGCCGGGCCTCCGTGCTCTGGCTGGCCCTGCTCGGCGTCACCTGGGCGGGTGTCCTCGTGGCCACCCCGGACGGGGTCTGGGTGGCCTTCCCGCTGTACTTCCTGGAACTGCACCTGCTCGGACGCCGGGCCGGACCGGCCGCGGTGCTGCTCACCGCCGTCGCCGCCATCACCGCGTACTCGGCGCACGAGCACACAGTCAGCGTCGCCGCCGCGATCGGGCCGTTGCTGGGGGCCGCCGTCGCCGTCGCCACCGTCCTCGGCTACCAGGCGCTCTACCGGGAGAGCGAGGAACGCCGCCGGCTCATCGACGAGCTCACCGCCGCCCGCGCGGACCTCGCCGCCGCCCACCACGCGGCCGGCGTCCTCGCCGAACGCGAGCGGCTCGCCCGGGAGATCCACGACACCCTCGCGCAGAGCCTCACCAGCATCCAGTTGCTGCTCCGGGCCGCGCAGCGGGCGCTGCCGGAGCGGACCGGGGCCGTCGCCGAGTACGTGGAGCAGGCCCGGCAGGCCGCCCAGGACAACCTCGCCGAGGCGCGCCGCTTCGTCCGCGCGCTCACCCCGCCCGACCTGGAGAGCGGCTCGCTGCCCGACGCGCTGGAGCGGCTCTGCGCCACGACGTCGGTGCGCAGCGGACTGCCCGTGCGGCTGCACGTCTCCGGGGAACGGGTCCGGCTGCCCGTGCCGCACGAGGTGGCGCTGCTGCGGATCGCGCAGTCGGCGCTCGGCAACACGGTGCGGCACGCCGGGGCGACCCATGCGGAGATGACGCTCGGCTTCACGCCGGGAGAGGTCGCGCTGGACGTGGTGGACGACGGGGCGGGGTTCGACCCGGAGGCCCTGGCCGAGGCCGGTCCGGGCGACGGCGACCGAGGGTTCGGGCTGCCGTCCATGCGGGCCCGGGCCCGGTCGCTCGGCGGGACCTTCGCGGTGGAGTCGGCGCCGGGCGAGGGCACGGCGCTCGCCGTACTGTTGCCGGTGCCCGCTGCCACCCCGGAGGAGTCCGCATGACCGACGGCACGATCGGCCTGCTGATCGCCGACGACCACCCGGTGGTCCGGGCCGGCCTGCGGGCCGTCCTGGAGAGCGAACCGGGCTTCGTGATCGTCGCGGAGGCGGCCACCGCCGAGCGGGCCGTCGAACTGGCGGCGGACCCGGGTGTCGACGTGGTGCTGATGGACCTGCAGTTCGGGGCCGGCTCGGCGATGAACGGGGCCCAGGCCACCGCGGCGATCACCGCCCGGGGCGCGGGGGCGCCGCGGGTCCTGGTCGTCACCACGTACGACACCGATGCGGACACCCTGCCGGCGCTGGAGGCCGGGGCCACCGGCTACCTGCTGAAGGACGCGCCGCCGGAGGAGCTGGCCCGGGCGGTCCGGTCCGCGGCGGCCGGGCGGTCGGCGCTGGCGGCCACGGTGGCGGACCGGCTGCTGGAACGGATGCGGACGCCGGCGGCGGCGCTGAGCGTCCGCGAGACGGAGGTGCTGGGGCTGGTCGCGGACGGGCTGACCAACCAGCAGATCAGCCGGGAGCTGCACCTCAGCCAGGCCACGGTGAAGTCGCACCTGGTGCACGTCTACACCAAGTTGGGGGTCGAGTCGCGCACGGCCGCGGTACGGGCGGCGCGGGCCGGGGGACTGATCCGCCGGGGGTCGTAGACCGCCGGGGCGTAGGGTGGTGGCTGTTCGAACCGCTCTGCGACACCTCGGTGGAGGACCTCCGGATGGCCGTCCGACTCGACGCACTCGACCGACTCGCCGTGCCCGTGATCGCCGCGCCGATGGCGGGCGGGGCGTCCACACCGGAGCTGGTCGCCGCGGTGAACGGCGCCGGCGGGCTCGGCTTCCTGGCCGCCGGGTACCGGAGCGCCGCCGCGATGCTCGAACAGATCCACCGGGTACGGGAGACGACGGACCGGCCGTTCGGCGTCAACCTCTTCGTGCCCGCGGAGCCGGGTGACCCGGCGGCCGTCGCGGCCTACCGGGACCGGCTCCGGCCGGAGGCCGAACGGCACGGCGTGACGCTGCCGGAGACGATCGCGCCCGACCGGGACGACTGGGACGCCAAGATCGCCGCGCTGCTCGCCGGGCCCGCCCCCGTCCCGGTGGTCTCCTACACCTTCGGGCTGCCCTCCGCCGAGGAGGCGCGGGCGCTGCGGGCCGCGGGGAGCTTCCAGGTCGGCACGGTGACCACCCCCGAGGAGGCCCGGCGGGCCGAGGCGGTCGGGATGGACGCGCTCTGCGTCCAGGGTCCGGAGGCCGGCGGGCACCGGGCGACCCACCGGGTGGCGGACCGCCCGGGGGACCAACCGTTGCTCGAACTGCTGGCCGGCGTCCGGGCGGTGACCGGACTTCCGCTGATCGCCGCCGGCGGGCTGGCCGACGGCCCGGCCGTCGCGGGCGCGCTGCGGGCCGGCGCGGTGGCCGTCCAGCTCGGGACGGCGCTGCTGTGCGCGGACGAGTCCGGGGCGTCGGCGGCGCACCGGTCGGCGCTGGCGGAGTTCGAGGAAACGGTGGTGACCCGGTCGTTCACCGGGCGCCCGGCACGCGGCCTGCGCAACGCGTTCATCGACCGGTACGAGCCGTACGCGCCGGCCGCCTACCCGGAGGTGCACCACCTGACGCAGCCGCTGCGCGCGGCGGCGACCCGCCGGGGGGACACCGCGGCGATGCACCTGTGGGCCGGGACGGGCCACCGGGCGGCGCGCGGCGGGCTGGCGGCGGAGCTCGTCAAGGAGCTGTGGGAGCGGGCTCGGGCCGCGGGTCGGTGAGCACCGCGCGGTAGTGGCCGATCTTGGCCCGGATGCGGCCCTGCTGCCGTCGCAGATGGGCGATCTGCTCCTCGACCCGGGCGTCGTGTTCCTCCAGCACGGCGAGCCGCTCGGCGACCGTGAGGTCCCCGCTGCGTGCGAGTTCGGTGAAGCGGAGCATGCCGGCGATGGGCATGCCGGTGTCCCTCAGGCACCGCAGCATGCCGAGCCAGGCGAGGTCGTGCTCGCTGAACAGCCGCCGCCCGGTGCGGTCGCGCTGTACCGCGTCCAGCAGCCCGATCTTCTCGTAGTACCGCAGCGTGTCGAGGCTGAACCCCGACCGCGCCACCGCCTCCGCGGGCGACAGCATCTCCGTACCGGCTCCACTCATGCGGCCGATCATCCCACCGGACATGAGCGCGCCACCGGGGCGTGCGGCAGCGGAGGTCGAGGTCACGGTGCGGCAGGGGGATCGGACGATCAAGGTCGCCTGAGGCCCCCTGCCGCGGGGCGGGCCGGTCGGCCCGCCCGGGATCAGGCGAGGAGGTCGGCCATCCAGGACTCGATGCCGGCGACGGAGCGGGGCAGGGCGCCGGACATCAGGCGGGCGCCGTCGGCGGTGATGACGAGGTCGTCCTCGATCCGGATGCCGAGACCGCGCAGCTCCAGGGGGAGGGTCTCGTCGTCGGGCTGGAGGTAGAGGCCGGGCTCGACGGTGAGGACGTGGCCCTCCTCCAGGACGCCGTCGAGGTAGGTCTCGGCCCGGGCCTTCGCGCAGTCGTGGACGTCGAGGCCGAGCATGTGGCCGGTGCCGCAGAGGGTGTAGCGGCGGTAGAGGCCGCTGTCCTCGGCGAGGGCCTCCTCGGCGGAGACGCGCAGCACGCCCCAGTCGGCGAGGCCTTCGGCGATGACCCGCATGGCGGCGTGGTGGAAGTCGCGGAACCGGGCGCCGGGGCGCAGCGCGGCGATGCCGGCGCTCTGGGCGGCGAGGACGAGCTCGTAGGCCTGGCGCTGGACCGGGCTGAAGGTGCCGTTGAGCGGGAGGGTGCGGGTGATGTCGGCGGTGTAGAGGGTGTCGGTCTCCACGCCGGCGTCGAGGAGCAGCAGCGCGTTCGGGTCGATGGCGCCGTCGTTGCGGATCCAGTGCAGGACGCAGGCGTGCGCCCCGGTGGCGGCGATGGTGTCGTAGCCGATGCCGTTGCCCTCGGCGCGGGCGCGCAGGTTGAAGACGCCCTCGATCCAGCGCTCGCCGCGGTGGTGGCGCAGTGCGTCGGGCAGTGCGCGGACGACGTCCTGGAAGCCGAGCACGGTGTGGTCGACGGAGAGCTGGAGCTGCTCGACCTCCCAGGCGTCCTTGACCAGGCGCAGCTCGGAGAGGACGGCGGCCAGGGTGGCGTCGTTCTCGGCCCGGGCGGCGGCGCCGGGGCGGCCGGCGGCGGTGTCGAGTTCGCTGTCGATGCCGGCGAGCACGCGGGTGGCGGGCTGGGGGCCGGCGAGGAGCTTGTCGAGGTCGTCGAGGTGTTCGGCGCGGATGCCGGTGAGCCGGGCGGCCTCGTCGAGGTCGGGGCGGCGGCCGACCCAGAACTCGCCGTAGCGGCGGTCGCGGTAGAACTCGGCGCCGCGGACCGGGTCGCCGCCGCGGGGGGAGCGGGGGCGCAGGTAGAGGACGGGCTCGTGGCCGTCGGGACCGGTCGGTTCGAGGACGAGGACGTGGCCGACCTGGTCCTCGCCGGCGAGGCCGGTGAGCCAGGCGTAGGCGCTGTGCGGGCGGAACCGGTAGTCGACGTCGTTGCTGCGGACCTTGAGCCGGCCGGCCGGAACGATCAGCCGCTCGCCGGGGAAGGCGGCGGAGAGCCGGGCGTGGCGGCCCGGCAGCGCGGCGTGGGCGGGGACCCGGTTCGCGGCGGGGAGCGGGGTGGGGGCCCAGGAGGTGCCCATGAAGGCGTCGAGGGCGGGGGAGACGGGGAGGTCGTGGCTGCCGGTGTTGAGGCCGGTCTGACGGAGGGTCACCGGGGGTACTCCTAAGCGGGCTTCCTGGAACGGGATTTCCCTGATCAAGGCCCTTGCGGGTCGGGCTTCGGGCGATCGGGGCGCGGGGGCGGCACGGACACAGCTCGGTAACGGGTCGCGTCACCTCTTGTGCAGTGCAATTTCACATTACTATGTTACGGGTCACACCGAGGAGCGGCTAGACCCCTTGAGGTCGCCCTCCCGGCAGGACCCCGGATCACCCCGGGGCGGACGACGGGCCGGTCACGGTTGGCCCCCCACAGCGGAGTTGCACATGACCAGGCGTACCCAGGCTGCCCTCGCGGCGGCCATCGCGGCGACAATGACCCTCGGCCTCGGGGCCTGTGCCAAGGACAAGAGCGACACCGGCGGTGACGCCGCGCCGAGCTCCACCAAGGGTCCGGGCGCCGAGTCCGGCACGATCATCGGCGGCTCGCCGGTCAAGGGCGGCACCCTCACGGTGCTGACCAACCAGGACTTCGCCCACCTCGACCCGGCCCGCAACTGGGTGCTGCCGCACATGGACTTCGGCACCCGCCTGATCTACCGCACCCTGGTCACCTTCAAGGCCGAGCCGGGTGCCGCCGGCAACGAGATCGTCCCGGACCTCGCCACGGACACCGGCCGCCCCTCCGACGGCGGCAAGACCTGGACCTTCACCCTGAAGGACGGTCTCAAGTACGAGGACGGCACCCCGATCAAGTCCGCCGACATCAAGTACAACGTCGAGCGCTCGTTCTCCCCCGACCTCACCGGCGGCCCCGACTACGCCGTCCAGTACCTCGCCGGCGGCGAGAACTACAAGGGCCCGCTGACCGGCGAGCACCTGCCGAGCATCGAGACGCCGGACGACAAGACCATCGTCTTCCACCTCAAGCGTTCGGTCGCCGAGTTCGCCTACACCGCGACCCTGCCGACCTTCTCCCCGGTGCCGCAGGCCCAGGAGAAGGGCACCCAGTACGACATCCGCCCGTTCTCCTCCGGCCCGTACAAGATCGAGAGCTACGACCGCGGCAAGCAGCTGGTGCTGGTCCGCAACACCAACTGGGACGCCGCCAGCGACACGGTCCGCAAGGCCTATCCGGACAAGATCGTGGTGACCCAGGGCCTCAAGGGCGGCCAGGCCGACGACCGGATCATCGCCAGCGACGGCGCCGACGCCTCCGCCATCGAGATGCCGTGGATGCGCCCCGAGTCCGTGCCGAAGGTGCTGCCCAAGCCGGACGTCAAGGCCCGCATGGTCGCCGAGCGCACGGGTTGTACCGACAGCCTCTACCTGAACACCTCCAAGGCGCCCTTCGACGACCCGAAGGTCCGCGAGGCGATGATGTACGCCGTCGACCGGGAGAGCCAGGTCACCGCGTTCGGCGGCCCCGCGATGGCCGACGTCGCCACCTCCTTCCTGCCGCCGTCGCTGAACGGCGGCACCAAGGCCGACCCGCTGAAGATCCCGGCCACCGGAGACCCGGAGAAGGCCAAGGAGCTGCTGAAGGCGGCCGGCAAGACCGACCTCAAGCTCTCGCTCACCGTCTCGCTCGGTGACAAGACCCGCGGCGAGGCCCTCCAGCAGTCGCTGACCAAGTCCGGCATCCAGGTCACCGTCAACACCGTCGACCCGTCGGCCTTCGCCGACACGGTCGGCGACATCAAGAACGCCCCCGACCTGCTGATCCAGGGCTGGTGCCCGGACTACCCGTCCGCCGCGACCTTCTTCCCGTTCCTCTTCGACGGCCGGACCATCAAGGAGAAGGGCAACCAGGGCAACTACAGCCAGTTCCGTGACCAGGCCACGATGGACCGGATGGACCAGATCGCGGCCATGACGGACGTCAACGAGGCCAACAAGGCCTGGTCGCAGCTGGACGAGGACCTGATGAAGAAGGCCCCGGCCATCCCGCTGATGTGGCAGCGCCGCCCCCTGCTGGTCGGCACCAACGTGGCCGGCGCGTTCGGCAACTCCGGCTACGCAGGCATGATCGACATGGCCGTGATCGGCCTCAAGGACCCCGCGAAGAGCCAGGGCTGAGGGACCGTTCGCGATGAGTAGTACTTCCACTGAGCCCGCTGCCGCGCCCGTCGCGGCGGCGGGCCCCGCGAAGGCCGGGCGCGGGCCCTGGCGGCTGGTCTGGGACCAGCTCTGGGCCCGCGGCGCGGCCCGGTTCGGCCTGATCACGGTCGGGGTCCTGCTGCTGCTGGCAGCCCTGGCCAGTCCGCTGAGTGCCCTCGGCGGCTGGTCCCCCGAGGAGTTCGACAAGCGGGCCATCGACCCGTACATGGGCGGCGTGCCCATCGGCGACTTCGGCGGCATCGGCGCCCGGCACTGGTTCGGCGTCGAACCGGTCACCGGCCGCGACCTGTTCGCGCGCGTCCTGCACGGCGGCCAGGTCTCGCTGCTGATCGCCTTCACCGCCACCGCCCTGGTCGTGGTCGCCGGCACCCTCGCCGGCATCGCGGCCGGCTACTTCGGCGGCCGCGTCGACACGGTGCTGTCGCGGTTGATGGACCTCACGATGTCGTTCCCGTCGCTGATCTTCATGATCGCGATGATGTCGGTGGCCAAGGACGTCAACCGGATCCTGCTGATGACCGTGGTGATCGGCATGTTCGGCTGGCCCGGCATCGCCCGGGTGGTCCGCGGCCAGACCCTCTCGCTCAAGCACCGCGAGTACGTCGAGGCCGCCAAGGTCGGCGGCGCCCGCTCCTGGCGCATCCTGACCCGGGAGATCCTGCCGAACGTCTCCGGCCCGATCATCGCGTACACCACGCTGCTGATCCCCGGCATGATCGCCACCGAGGCCGCGCTCTCCTACCTCGGCGTCGGCGTCCGCCCGCCCACGGCCTCCTGGGGCCAGATGATCGCCGAGTCCATCGTCCACTACGAGATCGACCCGACGTACTTCCTGATCCCGACGGCCTTCCTCTTCACCGCCGTGCTCGCCTTCACCCTGCTCGGCGACGCGCTGCGGGACATCCTCGACCCCCGGGGAGGCCGGTCGTGATCCTCTACTTCGGCCGCCGGTTGATCGGCGTGGCCGGCATCCTGCTGACCATCTGCGCCATCACCTTCACCATCTTCTACCTGCTGCCCAACGACCCGGCCGCGGCCGCCTGCGGCAAGACCTGCAGCCCCGAGCGGCTCGCCGAGGTCAAGGCCGCGATGGGCCTCGACGCCCCGATCTGGGAACAGTTCGGCTCCTACCTCTCCGGCATCGTGGCCGGCCGCGACTACGGCAGCGGCCCGAGCGCCGTCCACTGCGGATTCCCGTGCCTCGGCTACTCCTACGAGTACTCGCTGCCGGTCTGGGACCTGCTCGTCGACCGCCTGCCGGTCTCCGTCTCGCTCGCCCTCGGCGCGTCCGTGCTCTGGCTGGCCCTCGGCCTCGGCGCCGGTGTCACCTCGGCGCTGCGCAAGGGCAGCCTCGCCGACCGCGCCCTGATGGTGCTCTCGGTCGGAACCGCCTCGCTGCCGGTCTACTTCACGTCGATCATGCTGATCTGGGGCGTCGTCCGGACCGCCGGCCTGCTGCCCTACCCGGCGTACCACCAGTTCACCGACGGCCCGCTCGACTGGGCCTCCAACCTGCTGCTGCCGTGGATCGCCCTGGCCCTGCTCAACGCGGCCATGTACGCCCGGCAGAGCCGCAACTCGATGATCGAGACCATGGCCGAGCCGTACATCCGCACGGCCCGCGCCAAGGGCCTGCCGGCCCGGACCGTCACCGTCAAGCACGGGCTGCGCTCCGGCATGACGCCGATCCTCACCATCTTCGGCATGGACCTCGGCGGCCTGCTGGCCGGAGCCGTCATCACCGAGTCCATCTTCGGCCTGCCCGGCGTCGGACGGCTCTTCTACGACGGCCTGCTCCGCTCCGACCAGCCCATCATCCTCGGCGTCACCCTGCTCGCGGCCTTCTTCATCGTGGTCGCGAACCTGCTGGTCGACGTGCTCTACGCGTACGTCGACCCGAGAGTGAGGTACTGATGACCGGTCTTCTGGAGGTTGACGACCTCAGGGTCGCGTTCAACACCCCGCGCGGCATCGTCCGGGCCGTCGACGGCATCAGCTTCGCCGTCGAGGCGGGGAGGACCCTCGGCCTGGTCGGCGAGTCCGGCAGCGGCAAGTCCGTCACCTCGCTCGCCGTCATGGGCCTGCACCGCGGCGCCAGCGTCACCGGCTCGATCCGGCTGAACGGCCAGGAGCTCAACGGCCTCGGCGAGAAGGAATTCGGCACCGTCCGGGGCCGGCGGATCGCCATGATCTTCCAGGACCCGCTCTCCAGCCTGCACCCCTTCTACACGGTCGGCGAGCAGATCGCCGAGCACTACCGGGTGCACTTCAAGGCCTCCCGCAAGGCCGGCCGGCAGCGCGCGATCGAGATGCTCACCGAGGTCGGCATCCCCGAACCGGCCCGCCGGGTCGACGAGTACCCGCACCAGTTCTCCGGTGGCATGCGCCAGCGCGTGATGATCGCCATGGCGCTCGCCTGCGAACCGGAGCTGCTGATCGCCGACGAGCCCACCACGGCCCTCGACGTCACCGTCCAGGCCCAGATCCTCGACCTGATCGCCCGGATCCAGCAGGAACGCGGCCTCGGTGTCGTGATGATCACCCACGACCTCGGCGTGGTCGCCCGGGTCGCCCACGAGGTCATGGTCATGTACGGCGGCCGGGCCGCCGAACAGGCCCCCGTGGACCGGCTGTTCGGCACCCCCGCGCACCCGTACACCCGAGGGCTGCTCGACTCGCTGCCCCGCCTCGACGACACCGACGACGCACCGCTGCGGGCGATCCCCGGCAGCCCGCCGTCGCTGATCGCCCCCGCCCCCGGCTGCTCCTTCGCCCCGCGCTGCGCCCGCACCGCCGCCGCCACCGCCGAGGAACACGCCCGCTGCCTGTCCGAGCGCCCGGAGTTCGGGCCGCTCGCCACCGGCCACCAGGCCGCCTGCCATCTGCCGCTGGTGCCGGAAGGAGTCCTCGGATGACCGAGCCCCTGCTGTCCGTCCGGGATCTCGTCAAGACCTTCCCGGGCCGGCGTACCCGTACCGGCCGGCCCGGTGCGCCGATCCGCGCCGTGGACGGGGTCAGCTTCGACGTCGGCGCGGGCGAGACCCTCGGCCTGGTCGGTGAGTCCGGGTGCGGCAAGTCCACCACCGGGCGCATGATCGTCCGGCTGGCCGATCCGACCTCCGGCACCGTGACCTTCGACGGCACCGAGATCGGCGCCCTGAGCCAGGCCCAGCTCCGCCCGCACCGGCGGGAACTGCAGATGGTGTTCCAGGACCCGTACTCCTCGCTCAACCCCCGGCAGACGGTGGCCCGGATCATCTCCGAGCCGCTGCTGGTGCAGGGCACCGGCGCGGCCGACGCGCGCAAGCGCGCCGGCGAGCTGATGGAACTGGTCGGGCTCATCCCCGAGCACCTGGACCGCTACCCGCACGAGTTCTCCGGCGGCCAGGCCCAGCGGATCGGCATCGCCCGCTCGCTGGCCACCTCGCCCCGCCTGGTGGTCGCCGACGAGCCGGTCTCCGCGCTGGACGTCTCCATCCAGGCCCAGGTGGTCAACCTGATGGAGCGGCTCCAGAAGGAGCTGGGGCTCGCGTACATCTTCATCGCGCACGACCTCTCGGTGGTCAAGCGCGTCTGCGACCGGGTCGCGGTGATGTACCTCGGCCGGATCGTCGAGATCGGCGACAAGCAGCAGGTCTACGGCAACCCGGCGCACCCGTACACCAAGGCGCTGCTCTCCGCCGTCCCGCTGCCGGATCCGGCAGCGGAGCGGACGCGCGAGCGGATCGTGCTGCTCGGCGACCCGCCGAGCCCGGCCGACCCGCCGCCCGGGTGCAGCTTCCACCCGCGCTGCCCGAAGGCCCAGGAGATCTGCCGGACCGAACGTCCGCTGCTGCAGATCGCCGGAACCGGCGGACGCGAGGCGGCCTGCCACTTCCCGGAGAACTGAGCCGGCCTCCGGGGCCGGGCCGGAGGCGCCGCCGTGCGCCGTCCGGCCGATCGAAGCCGCCGTACCGTCCGACCCCCACGGAGGACGGTACGGCACCACTTGCGCGAGGGTTCCGCCCTCGCGCGTCATGCCCCCGGTCGGGCGCGGCGGGGAACCTCACGAGGGCCGCGCCCGGCCGGGTCCACGCCGGTCACCGCTCGTCGGGACCGGTACCGGCGCCCTCGGGCCCGACGGGATCGGCGGATCCGTCGGGCCCGTCGGCGTCGTCCGGCAGGCTCGCGCCGCAGGGATCGCCCGAGGCTGCGGGGCCGAACGCGGGACCGTCGGGCCCGTCGGGGCCCGCGAGGTCGCCGATGCCGTCGGGATCACCGGGGTCGTCCGGATCATCGGGATCGTCCGGATCATCCGGGTCGAACTCGTCGTCGAGCAGGCGTCGCGGGCCCGGTCCGTCGGTGCCGAGCGAGTCCTGCGGGTTGAGCACCCGGCAGCGGCGCAGCGAGAGGCAGCCGCAGCCGATGCAGCCCGTCAGCTCCTGCTCCAGCCGCTCGATCTCCCGCCGCCGCGCCGTGAGCAGGGCCGCCCAGCGCCGGGAGATCCGCTCCCAGTCGCGCTTGTCGGGCATCCGGTCGGCCGGCAGGCCCTCGAAGACCTCGGCCACCTCGGCCAGCGGGATGCCGAGCCGCTTGGCGACCAGGATCAGCGAGAGCCGGCGCAGCACGTGCCGGTGGTAGCGGCGCTGGTTGCCGGCGGACCGTTCGGAGGCGATCAGCCCCTGGTCCTCGTAGAACCGCACGGCCGAGGGTGCCACGCCGGCCCGACGGGCCACCTCGCCCACGCTCAGCAGGTCGCCCGGCCGCCGGGTCGTGCCGGCCGCGGGGGCTGTGGGGGCTGCGGGGCTCGCGGAAGCTGCCGGGGTCGCGGGGGCTGCGGAAGCCGCGCGGGTCGTGGGGATCACGGGGAGCTTTCGGCGGTGCTGCGCATATCGCGTCCTTGACTTCAAGTTCTCTTGAACTACTAGCGTACCGAAGCGTGACCGACTCCTCGCATGCACCGACCGCCTCCGCCCCCTCCGACCAGGGCGATTACTCGCCGGAGGCAGGGCCGCCGGATTCCTCCGGCGGGTGGGGTGAACTGTTCTCCCGGCGATTCGCCGCCTCGGCGTCGATCCTCGCAGGCGGCGTCGCCCTGTACGCGATGAACCTCTACTTCACGGCCGCCCTGCTGCCCTCGATCGTCGAGGACATCGGGGGCGCCAAGTACTACGCCTGGGTCGCCACCGGCTTCCTGATGGCCGCCGTGATCGCCGCGATGCTGGTCAGCCGACTGCTGGCGCGGCTGGGCGCCTCCCGCGCCTACCTGACCGGGTTCCTGGTCTTCGGGGCCGGTGCGGCGCTGACCGCGGCGAGCCCCTCGATGGAGACGCTGATCGTCGGGCGGGTGGTCCAGGGCTTCGGCGGCGGGCTGGTGGCCGGTCTCGGCTACGCGGTGATCCGCACCGCGCTGCCCGAGCGGCTCTGGACCCGTGCGGCCGGCCTGGTCTCGGCCATGTGGGGTGTGGGCACGCTGGTGGGGCCCTCGCTCGGGGGGCTCTTCGCGGAGCTGGGGATCTGGCGCGGGGCGTACCTGCTGCTGCTGGTCGCCGCGCTGGTCCTGGCGGTCCTGGCCCGCCGCTCGCTGCCGGGGCCGTCCGGTACGGGGCAGCACACCGAGCCGCTGCCGCTGCCCTCGCTGGTGCTGCTGACCCTGTCGGCGGCCACGTTCAGCATCAGTTCGACGGTGCCGCGCGGCTGGGCGACGGCGCTCTGCATCGGCGCCGGCCTGGTGCTGCTGGCCGGCTTCGTGCTGGTCGAGCGCGGCGGTTCGGCGACCGTCCTGCCCAAGCTGACCTACCGGCGGGGCAACCACCTGAAGTGGATCTACCTGACCGTCGCGGTGTACTGCGCCGGCGTGATGACCGAGACCTTCATCCCGCTGTTCGGGCAGGAGTTGGGCGGGCTGAGCCCGCTGGCGGCCGGGTTCCTCGGGGCGACGGTGTCGGCCGGCTGGACGTCCGCCCAGCTGTTCAGCGTGAACATGGATTCGGCCCGGGCCCGCGAGCTGGCGATCCGGATCGGCCCGGCGGTGCTCACGGCCGGGCTGCTGGCGTACGGGCTGCTCCAGACCGATTCGGCGTCGACCGGCCGGATCCTGCTCTGGGCCGCCGTGCTGATCGTCGGCGGTACGGGCATCGGCATCGCCTTCCCGCACCTGAGCGTCTCGGCGATGCGCAGCACCGACGACGAGGTGGAGGGCTCCAAGGCCGCCGCGGGCCTCAACACCACCCAGCTGATCGCCTACTCGGTGAGCTCGGCCCTGGCCGGCACGCTGGTGAGCGTCGGCGGTGACTCGCGGCTGGACGCGGCCCGGTACATGATCTTCGGTCTCGGCGGGCTCACCGTGTTCGGTGTGCTCACCGCCGCAATGAGCCTTCGGAAGGCGCGGTAGGTCACGCGCGGAGCCGCCCCGGTCCTCCGTGTGGGGGAGGGCCGGGGCGGCCTACCTGCTACCTGTCCTTCGCGGGGGCCGGCGTCAGAGCGCCGGGGTCAGGACGCCGGGCTCACCCGGACAGTGGTGATCTTCCCGCCCTGGGACTCGCGGACCACCTCGATCTTGGTGTTGGTGTCCGGGACCTTCACCCCGAGCTGCGGGGTGGCCGGGTCGCTGTAGACGCCGGTCCGGTCGTTGAACGCCGGGACGGCCGGCCTGGAACCGATCCGGACCGGGACGCCGGCCTTGTGCAGCGTGAACGCGGTGGTCGGCTTGAGCGAGAAGGTCGCGTCGTAGGTCTGGGCGCGGCCGTTGACCAGGGTGCCGTCGGCGAAGCGGATCGGCGTCGGGTGGGCGTCGATCGGCAGGATCAGGCCGCCGCCCGGGTGGTCCTTGGTGTTGTTGTCGCCGTACCCGGTGTCCCAGAGCCAGATGAGCACGCCCTCCTGGTAGGGGTAGGTGTCGACGATGTCCTTCTTGCCCTCGACGCCGGTGTAGCCGAAGTTGTACGGGCCGGTCTTGAGGAAGGCGCCGTAGCCGGTGTAGCGGCGGTTCTCGACGAGGTAGGCCCGGGGGTGCTGCTTGACGGCGGTGCGGCCGGTGACCACCTCGAAGCCGGTGGCGGTCCAGCCGTTGAGGCCGTTCTCGGCGCCGTCGGCGAACAGCTCGGTGCCGCCGGCGGTGATCTTCACCGCGTCGACCAGCACGCCCTTGCCGTGCGTGTTGCCGTCCGAGGTGACGTGGAAGCGCAGCCGGACGTTCTGCCCGGCGTAGCCGTCGAGCGGGATGTGCAGCTGCCGGAACGCGCCGGACGTGCCGCTCAGGCCCGGGGTGTTGGCGGTGGTGTTGCCGATCGGGGCGCCGTCCACGGTGCCGCCGAGGGACTTCCAGCTCTTGCCGCCGTCGGTGGAGGCCTCGACCGAGAGGAAGTCGTAGTCCTGCTCGATGTCGTACCAGACCGCCGCGTCGAGGGCGGCCGGGCCGGTCACCGCGCGCAGGTCGACCTCGCGGGCCAGCGCGTTGTCCAGGTTGTCGCCGGTGTCGCTCCACCACTGCTTGGAGCCCTCGCGCGGGTCGGCGAGGTCCGTGCTGGTGGTGCCGTCCGGCAGGTGGACCAGGACGGCCTGGGCCTGGTCGGTGTTGTAGCCGCTGACGCCGAGCGCGTGGCTGGAGCGGGTGGCGGCCTGCGCCTCGTCGTAGTTGAGCCAGCCGAACTGCAGCTTGCTCCAGGCGTCGAGGTCACCGGGGTAGCCGCCGGTGGTGTTCTTGCCCTTGCCCAGGTACGAGCCGGAGGACATCAGCGACCAGAAGTTGACGCTGTTGTCGCCGCCGGAGGTGCTGTACAGGTCGGGCAGGCCGAGGTTGTGGCCGAACTCGTGGGCGAACAGGCCCACTCCGCTGTTCTCGCCGGCCTGGACGTAGTCGTAGACGAACAGGCCGCTGTCGCCGACCGGGGCGCCGCCGATCTTGTTGCCCACCGGGCCGACCTGGCCGGCCGGGTCCGGGAAGGTCCAACTGCGGTGCGCCCAGAGCGCGTCGGCGCCCTGCGTGCCGCCGCCCCAGGTCTCGTCGACGCCGGCGTGCACGACGATCACGTTGTCGAGGTAGCCGTCGGGCTGGCTGAACTCGCCGTTCTTGTCGTGGTCGTAGCGGTCGTAGACGTCGTACTGGGCCAGTTCGGCCTTGATGGCGGCGGCCGGCCTGCCCTTGGCGATCTGGCCGTCGTACCAGGCCTTGACCGCGTCCCGGATGAACTCCTGGCCCTGGGTCCAGGCACCGGAGCCCTGCGGGCCCTTGTTGCTGCCGTACCGGGCCTCGTTGTACGGGAGGGTGACCCAGTTGCTGACGGTGCCCTCGATGTCGTACCGGCCGGAGGACTGGGTGCGGTAGTAGTTGCGCATCGAGACCGCGCCGGGCGAGTCGTCGAAGAACATCTTCTGGTAGTAGTCGCGGCTGAAGTCCTCGGTCCAGAGCGTGTGGTTGTCGCTCTTGCCGGGCTTCGGGATGGTGTTGTGCCGCGGGCCGGGGGTGCCGCCGTAGCGGGGCTGGCCGTTGTGCTGGGTGGTGGTGTCGACCTCGTCGCCGAACTGGGCGAGGATCACGAAGACCTTGTCCTTGCGCTGCTGCGCGAGCTGGACGTAGTCGTTGCCGATCCGGACCTTGGCGGGGGCCCGCCGGTCCGAGGTCTTCGCCGCGACGCCCTTGTTGACCTGCTCCAGGGCCTTGGTGCGGAGCGACTGGCGCTCGCGCTCCTGGGGTGCGAGCGGGCCGGACGGGGCCTCGGCGCCGCCGGCCTCGGCGGCGATGGTGAGGGAGGGGGCGGGGGGAGCGGCCTGGGCTGGGGAGCCGAGGAGCGTGGCCGCTATCGCGCTCGTGGTGAGCGCGGCCGCGAGTACCGCGGACAGTCTGCGCAACTGACCGGTCCTTTCCGGACGGTGGGTGGTCTGGTGAAGCGCAGGTAATATTTCACATGTCATGGGTCACACGGAAGATGTCGGCACGGCCGTCCGGTGGATCGGGCGGATCGGTAGCATCTGCCACATGGGTGAGCGGGCGGAGTGGCTGGACGAGCGCGAGGACGAGGTCTGGAACGGCTTCTTCGAGACCCAGGTGCTCTTCTGGCGCCGCCTCGCCCAGCAGTTGCAGCAGGAGACCGGCCTCTCCGAGCCGGACCTCGCCATCCTCCAGGCGCTGCTGGCCGCCCCGGACGGCCGGCTGCGGCAGTACCGGCTCGGTGGCGTCACCCAGTTCGAGAAGAGCAGGCTGCACCACCACCTGAACAGGATGGCCGGCCGCGACCTGGTCGCCCGCGAGTCCTGTCCGGACGGTGAGCGCGGCGCCGTCATCGCGCTCACCGAGCACGGCCGGGCCGCCGTCACCGCCGCCCTGCCGCGCCGGGCGGCGCACATCCGCCGCTGGCTGACCGACCCCCTGACCGGGCGTCAGCAGGAGGCGCTGGTCGGGATATCCGCCGTACTGCTGGCCCGGCTGAAGGGCGAGAACCCGGCCGGCTGAACCCCCGGGAGCGGGTTGACGCGTCAACCCGGTGCGCCCATGCTGGGGTTGACACATCAACCCGATGGCACCCCGGGGGGACCGCCATGCGCTTCCTGCTCCTGCCCCACGTCCCCGACCAGTCCAAGTCGGACCGTGAACAGCTCCGCGAGCTCGTCGACTACGCCGTCTTCGCCGAGGAGGTGGGGTTCGACGCCTACGGTATCGGCGAGCGCCACGACCGCCCCGCCGTCTCCAGCGCGCCGCCCGTCCTGCTCTCCCACATCGCCGCCGTGACCTCGCGGATCCGGCTCTTCACCGCCGTCACCACGCTCGGCATGCTCGACCCGCTGCGCGCCTACGAGGACTACGCCACCCTGGACAACCTCGCCGAGGGGCGGCTCGACCTGATCGTGGCCAAGGGCGCCTACCCGCGATCCTCCCGGCTGTTCGGCGTGACCAAGGAGAACCAGTGGGAGCTCCTCCAGGAGAACTACCGGCTGTTCCGCACCCTCTGGCGTGAGGAGAAGGTGACCTGGGAGGGCCGGCTCGGCCGCTCGCTGGAGGACGCCGAGCCGCTGCCCCGCCCGTACCAGCCCGAGATCCGGATCTGGCACGGAGCCGGGCACAACCCGGATTCCGCCGACTTCGCGGCCCGCCACGGGGACCCGGTCTTCTCGCCCAACGGCGCGGGCCCGATCGGCCCGTACGCCGAGATCGTGCGGCACTACCGGGAGCGCTGGGCGGCGTACGGGCACGATCCGGCCCGCGCCCTGGTCGGCGCGGGAACGGCCGGCTACTTCGGGGCCCGCACCTCGCAGGAGGCCGTCGCGCGCTACCGCCCGGTCTTCGAGGCCCGGTTGAAGGTCAACCGGGCCTTCGACGGCAGCTCGCTCCGGTTCGACGAGGTCGAGGACCTGATCGAGCACGGCTCGGTGCTGGTCGGCAGCCCGCAGCAGATCATCGAGAAGGTGCTGGGTCAGCACGCGCACTTCGGCCACGAGCTGCTGCACCTGCACGTGGACGGCGAGGTGCTCGACCGCGCCGACTACCTCGGCACCCTGGAGCTCTTCTTCTCCGAGATCGCCCCGGTGCTCCGCCGCGAGCTGCCGAGCCGCCCGATGGACGCGCCCGCGGAGGCGCCGTCGGCCGCCCCGGGGGGCGACGGGCGGCCGCGGACGGCGCCGGCGGTGTGACGCGGGGAAGGCCCGGTCGCGCACGCCGCTGCCGCCGCGGATCCCGTGGAGGACCTCGGTGCCGTGCCTACTGAAGCCCCAGTGCCTGCTGCAGGAAGGCGAGTTCGGCTTGGGACAGCTGCTCGTTGACCCCGCCCGGGGTCATGTGGGTGATGCCCGGGAGGGCGAGCAGGTTGTGCGGTCGGCCCGCCCGGGTGAGGGCCTGGGAGAGCAGCAGGGTGTGCGAGGGGTGCACGTTGTCGTCGGCCAGGCCGTGGATCAGCAGCAGGGGGCGGCTGAGCCCGGGCGCGTCGTCCACCAGGCAGTCCGCCGCGTAGCCGTCCGGGTTCTCCCGGGGCAGACCGAGGTAGCGCTCGGTGTACGCGGTGTCGTAGTGGCGGAAGTCGGTGGGCGGCGCGCCCGCACAGGCGGCGTGGAAGACGTCCGGGCGGCGCAGCACGGCCAACGCCGCGAAGTAGCCGCCGTACGACCAGCCGCGGACGCCGACCCGGGCGAGGTCGAGGTCGGGGTGGAGCTCGGCGAGTGCGTGCAGCGCGTCCACCTGGTCGTCCAGGGCCACCTGGGAGAACCGGCGGAAGATGGTCCGGGAGAAGTCGGGGGAGACGAACGGGGTGCCGCCGTTGTCGGTGGTGACGACCGCGAAGCCCTGGTCGGCCCACCACTGCTTGAGCTGCCAGCGGCGCGGTTCGTTGGCCACCGCCTGGTAGCCGGGCCCGCCGTAGACGTCGAGCAGCACCGGCAGCCGCCGGCCGGGGACGTGGTCGCGCGGGTACACCACGGCGCTGGGCAGCCGGCGTTCGGTGACCCGGGCGAGCTGCGGTTCGACGCGGAACGGCAGCGCGGCGCAGCGGTCGTCGAGGGTGAGCCCGCCGCCGGGGCCGAGGGTGCGGCGACGGATGCCGTCCGGCCCGGCCGTGGTGAGCAGGACGGTCTCGCCGGCGGCCAGTGCGGAGTGCGTGCCCGGGCCGTCGGAGAGCCGCTCGGGCGCCCCGCCGTCCGGGTCGACCAGGTGGACGTGCTGGTCGTACGGGTCGCCCTCGCCGGTCTCGCAGAGCAGCCGGCCGCGCAGCCGGCCGACCACCCGGCGGATCTGCAGGCCGGTGGTGTCCAGCGGCTTGCCGTCGAGCGCGAGGCCGCGGGCCCCGGGGGTGTCGTGCACGGTGAGCAGCCGGCCGTCGGCGAGCCGGGCGGGTGTGCCGGGCAGGTCGTCGACCCAGAACTCGTCGCTGGTGCGGGAGAGTTCGCGGGTGGTGCCGGTGGCCGGGTCGGCGCTCAGCAGCAGGACGTGCTGCTGGAGCCGGTCGGCGACGGTGAGCAGCAGCTCGTCCTCGCCGTCCCACCCGGCGGCGCAGACGTACGGGAAGGCCTCGGCGTCCCAGTCCAGGCGGGTGCGGGCGCCGTCGAGGCCGAGCACCCAGAGCTGGACGTCGGCGTTGGGGCCGCCCGCCTGCGGGTAGGCGAAGTGCTCGGGCTCGCGGGTCGGCCGGGCCGGGTCGGCGAAGTGGACCGCGGGCAGGGCGGACTCGTCCACCCGGGCGGCGAGGACGGCGCCGCCGTCGGGGCGCCACCAGTGGCCGCGGGCGCGGCCCAGCTCCTCGGCTGCGGCGAACTCGGCGACGCCCCAGCGGGCGCCGTCGGCCGGGCTGAGCCGGAGCGGCGCGGGCGGCTGCCCGGGCGCGGCGGTGACGTAGAGCGCGTCGTCGGCGACGTAGGCGACGCGTTCGCCGGTGCGGGGCTCGGGGCGGGGATCGAAGGCGGGCCCGGCGGTGGGGAGTTCGACCGTCAGGCCGGTGGCGGTGTCGGTGCGGAAGAGTCGGCCGTCCAGGGCGAAGGCGGCGACGGCCAGGTCGGCGGTGGCCGCGTAGGTGCCGATGCCGGCGGCGACGAGCCGGGTCCGTTCGCGCAGCCGGCGTTCGACGGCCGGGAGGTCGTCCCGGTCGCCGGTGCGGTCGGGGGCGAGCGCGGTGGGGTCGGCGACCTCGCGCTCCTCGCCGGTGGTCAGGTCGAGGAGGTGGAGCCGGTCGACCGGGTCCTCGGGACCGCTGGAGCGGAGCAGCAGGAGCCGGGTACCGTCCTGGTTGAGCGAGATCGCTCGCGGGGCACCGAAGCCGAAGCGGCCGGTCCGGGCGCTGAGGGAGAGGTAGGGGTCGGTGATGGTCACCGCCCGATGGTCGCCGTGCGGCGGCCTCGCGGGCCAGTAGGGCGACATGTGAAATGTCACACACCACATTGATGCGTATATCAGGAGGAGACGCAGTGACCGATCATTCGCGGACCGTCGGACCCCCCGAGCCGCTGGCCGGAACGGACGAGCTGTTCTCACTGGACCGGGCGGTGCTCCACCTCAACCACGGCTCCTTCGGCTCCGTGCCCGTCCCGGTCCAGCGGATCCAGCGGCGGTTCCACGAGGAGCAGGAGGCCGACCCGGACGGCTTCTACGCCGACCTGCCCGAGCGGGTCGCCACCGCCCGCACCCGGATCGCCGCCGCCCTGGGCACCGACGCGGACCGGCTCGCCCTCGTCCCCAACGCGACCGACGCGATCGCCGTCACCCTCGCGTGCGTGCCGCTCGCCCCCGGGGACCAGATCCTGGTCACCGACCACGGCTACGGCACGGTCACCCAGGCCGTCCGGCGGCGCGCCGAGGAGACCGGCGCGGAGCTGCGCACCGTCACCCTGCCGCTGGACACCCCGGACGGCGTGGCCGTCAGGGAGACGGTCCTGGCCGAGGTCACCGACCGCACGGTGCTCGCCGTGCTCGACGGCATCACCTCGCCCACCGCCCGCCGGATCGCCACCCCGGACCTGCTCGCCGCTCTGCGCGGGCACGGCGTGACCACCGTCGTGGACGCCGCGCACGAGCCCGGCATGCTGGCCGGCCCCGTCCCCGCCGGCGCCGACTTCTGGTTCGGCAACCTGCACAAGTGGGCCTTCGCCCCGCGCGCCACCGGCGCCCTGGTGGTCGGCCCGGAGTGGACCGGCAAGGTCCGCTCGCTCGCCCTCTCCTGGGAGGACTACCGGGGCTTCCCGCACAACGTCGAGTGGCGCGGCACCTACGACTACACGCCGTACCTGGCCGCCCCGGCCGGCCTCGACCTGCTGCACGAACTCGGGGCCGACCGGGTCCGCCGGCACAACGAGCAGCTCGCCGCGTACGGCGCCGCCCTGCTCGCCGAGCGCGCCGGGCTGACCCCGCTGCCGGTCTCGGCCGGTCTGTCGATGCGCGCGCTGCGGCTGCCGCCCGGGGTGGCCGAGACGCTCCCGGAGGCGCAGGAGCTGATGGCCGGGATGTGGCGGCGGCACGCCGTCCGCACGGTGGCGCGCCCGTGGCCGGGCGGCGGGGTGATGCGGGTCAGTGCGCAGGTGTACAACCGGGCGCACGAGTACGAGGTCCTGGCGGCGGGGGTGGCGGAGCTGCTGGGCTGACCGGCCCGTCCGGCGCCGTGGGCGTCGCGGGCGCGGTGGGCGCGGTGGGCGCGGTGGGCGCGGCTCGTGGAGCGAGGGCGGTGGGTTCGGCGGGCTCGGCCGGTGGTGGCGCCGTCGCCGGGTCCGCCGCCGCTTCGCCGGCCGCCCGGTCCGCCGCCGCGGGCTCCGCCGCCCGGTCCGTGGGCGGGTCCGCGGTGGCGCGGAGTTCGGCGAGCAGCACGCTCTGGTCCGAGATCAGACCCGTGAGGATCCGGCGCGCCGCCCGGAGCAGGTCGGCCACGTCGCCGCCGGCCAGCGCGTACACCACCGTGCTGCCCTCGCGGGTGGCCGTGACGATGCCGGACCGGCGCAGTACCGCGAGCTGCTGGGAGAGGCTGGACGGTTCGACCGCCAGCTCGGCGAGCAGGTCGCGGACGGGCGTCGGTCCGGCCTGCAGCAGCTCCAGTACCCGGATCCGGACGGGATGGCCGAGCATCCGGAAGAACTCGGCCTTGGCCTGGTACAGCGCGACCGCCACAGCGATCCCTCCCTGGTGCCGTCCGTTCCGGTCCCTCAGATCTCCAGCGAGATCTCGATCCGCTTCAGCTGGTGGCGGGCCATCGCCAGGTTGGCGCGGTTGCGGTTGAGCGCGAGGAAGAGGAAGAGCCCCCGGCCGGTCTGCGTGGTGAGCGGGCGGACCAGGTGGTACTGGCTGGTGAGGCTGACCAGGATGTCCTCGATCTCGTTGTCGTGCAGGTTGAGCAGTTCCATCGCCCGCATCTTGGCCCGGACCACGTCGGTGTTCCCGGCCGCGGCGACGTTGAGGTCCAGCTCGCCGCCGTCGCCGAGGGTGCCGAGTGCCATGCCGCTGCCGTAGTCGACCAGGGCGACGCCGATCGCGCCCTCGATCGCCATGGCCTCCTTGAGTGACGTCTCCAGGTTCGCCATCGTCTGTTCCTCCCGTGCGTCCGGTGGATGCGGACGGTGGGTGCCGGCCGCGACACCGAATGTAGGCAGGCCGGAGGGCCTGCCACCCGGGATGACCGGAGACGTTCGCAGTCGGTGACTTTCCGATCACTTGAAGACATTTGCAACTATGGATGTGAGAGAGATCTGATCCGACGCCCGGGAAAAACGGTGCTATCGATGTCAGTCCTGCCGGGTAACCTCTCGCTGAGATGCGAGATCACACCAACGACCCCCGGACGGCGATGAACACCCCTGAGCCCGAGCCCTCCGACGACCGGGACCTCAGCCCCGCCGAGGCGTACGCGGCCTTCCGGCAGCGGGCCAAGGAACAGGCCACCGCCCTGTACGGCTTCCAGCAGCTCTACGACTTCCCGCTGGACGACTTCCAGCTGGAGGCCTGCCGGACCCTGGAGGCGGGCGAGGGCGTCCTGGTCGCCGCTCCCACCGGCTCCGGCAAGACCATCGTCGGCGAGTTCGCCGTCCACCTCGCCCTCCAGAGCGGGCGCAAGTGCTTCTACACCACGCCGATCAAGGCCCTGTCGAACCAGAAGTTCGGCGACCTGGTCAAGCGCTACGGCGCCGCCAAGGTCGGCCTGCTCACCGGTGACAACACCGTCAACGGCGACGCCCCGGTCGTGGTGATGACCACCGAGGTGCTCCGCAACATGCTCTACGCGGGCTCCAGCACCCTCGACGGCCTCGGCTACGTGGTGATGGACGAGGTCCACTACCTCGCCGACCGCTTCCGCGGAGCCGTCTGGGAGGAGGTCATCATCCACCTCCCCGAGTCGGTGACCCTGGTCTCCCTCTCCGCCACCGTCTCCAACGCCGAGGAGTTCGGCGACTGGCTCGACACCGTGCGCGGCGGCACCAAGGTGATCGTCTCCGAGACCCGCCCCGTGCCGCTCTGGCAGCACGTGATGGCCGGGAACCGGATGTACGACCTGTTCGCCAACCCGGACCGCGACGGCCGCCCCAAGGACGCGCCGCGCAACCCGGCCAAGGCCGTCAACCCCGAGCTGGTCCGGCTCGCCCGTTCGGAGCTGGACCGCAACCCCCGCGACAAGTTCGGCCGGGGCCGCGGGCGGTCCATGCCCAACGGCCGCCCCGGCAAGATCTGGACCCCGGGCCGGGTCGACGTCATCGACCGGCTCGACGCCGAGGGCCTGCTGCCCGCCATCACGTTCATCTTCAGCCGGGCCGGCTGCGAGGCCGCCGTCCAGCAGTGCCTCTCCTCCGGCCTGCGGCTCAACAAGGAGGGCGACCGCGGCCGGGTCCGCGCCATCGTCGAGGAACGCTGCGCCGACATCCCGGACGAGGACCTGCACGTCCTCGGCTACTTCGAGTGGCTGGACGGGCTGGAGCGCGGCATCGCCGCCCACCACGCCGGGATGCTGCCCCGGTTCAAGGAGGTCGTCGAGGAGCTCTTCGTGAAGGGCCTGGTCAAGGCCGTCTTCGCGACCGAGACCCTGGCGCTCGGCATCAACATGCCCGCCCGCTCGGTGGTCATGGAGAAGCTCGTCAAGTGGAACGGCGAGACCCACGCCGACATCACCCCCGGCGAGTACACCCAGCTCACCGGCCGGGCCGGCCGTCGCGGCATCGACATCGAGGGCCACGCCGTGGTGCTCTGGCAGCGCGGCCTCGACCCGGAGGCGCTCGCCGGCCTGGCCGGCACCCGCACCTACCCGCTGAAGTCCTCGTTCCGGCCGTCCTACAACATGGCCGTCAACCTGGTCTCGCAGTTCGGCCGGCACCGCTCCCGCGAGCTGCTGGAGACGTCCTTCGCGCAGTTCCAGGCCGACCGCTCGGTGGTCGGCATCGCCCGCCAGGTCCAGCGCAACGAGGAGGGCCTGGACGGCTACCGCGAGTCCATGACCTGCCACCTCGGCGACTTCGACGAGTACATGGCGCTGCGCCGCCAGCTCAAGGACCGGGAGAACGAGCTCGCCCGCGAGGGCAGCAGCCAGCGCCGTGCGGCGGCCGTCGAGTCGATCGAGCAGCTCAAGCCGGGCGACGTCATCCACGTCCCCACCGGCAAGTTCGCCGGCCTGGCCCTCGTCCTCGACCCGGGCCTGCCGCCGGTCGTCCGCTCGCCGCGGGGCGGCCCCCGCCACCCCGACTTCCAGGACGGCCCGCGCCCGGTGGTCCTCACCGCCGAGCGGCAGGTCAAGCGGCTCGCCATGATCGACTTCCCGCACCCGGTCGTCGCCATGGACCGGGTGCGCATCCCCAAGTCCTTCAACCCCCGCAGCCCGCAGTCCCGCCGCGACCTCGCCTCCGCGCTGCGCACCAAGGCCGGCCACCTGGAGCCCGAGCGGTTCCGCAAGGGCCGCGCGGCCGCCGCCGACGACCCGGAGATCACCCGGCTCCGCACCGTCCTGCGCCAGCACCCGTGCCACGGCTGCGACCAGCGCGAGGACCACGCCCGCTGGTCCGAGCGCTACCACCGGCTGCACCGGGACACCGAGCTGCTGGAGCGCAAGATGCGCTCCCGCACCCACACCATCGCCCGCACCTTCGACCGGGTCTGCGGGCTGCTCACCGACCTCGGCTACCTCAGCGGGGACACCGTCACCGACGACGGCCGACGGCTCGGCCGCCTCTACGGCGAGCTCGACCTGCTCGCCTCCGAGTGCATCCGCGAGGGCGTCTGGAACGGCCTGGCCGCCGCCGAACTGGCCGCCTGCGCCTCGGCGCTGGTCTACGAGTCCCGCCAGTCCGACGACGCCACCGCCCCCCGGGTGCCCGAGGGCGGGGCCAAGGAGGCGCTCGGCCAGATGGTCCGGATCTGGGGCCACCTCGACGCCCTGGAGGAGCAGCACCGGATCAACACGGCCGAAGGCGTCGGCCAGCGCGAGCCGGACCTCGGCTTCGCCTGGGCCGCCTACCGCTGGGCACTCGGCCACTCGCTCGACCAGGTGCTGCGCGACGCCGACATGCCGGCCGGTGACTTCGTCCGCTGGACCAAGCAACTGATCGACGTGCTCGGCCAGATCCAGGACGCGGCGGGCGAGGACGTCGAGTTGCGCAAGACCGCCCGCAAGGCCGTCGACGGCCTGCGCCGCGGCATCATCGCCTACTCCTCGGTGAGCTGAGCCCGCTTCCGCTGCCGTGATGCCGGCCTTCGAGACTCCTCTCGAAGGCCGGCATCGTCCTGTTCCGGGCCCGCATCACCGCGCGCAGGAAGTCGGCCGGTCCGACTTCCCACTCCAAAGCCGCAGGCTGCCGTCACCCAAGGACGCTCGGCCTGGCGGGCAGTGCTCGCGGCGGCCCCCGCTCGACCCGAGCGAGGAGCGCCAACCACGACGTCTTCGTCCCGTCACCGCGCGGGGACGGCCGCGTGCCTCGTCGGGGCGATCCGACGAGGCGCGCGGTCAACGGCTATGGGATATGCGGTGGCGGCCACGGCTCCGCCGGTCGGGGGCCGGGTTGGTCTCGGGGCTGAAGTGGCCGGCCTGGCGGGCGATCCAGGCGTACTCGGTGCTGCCGTCGGGAAGGCGGCGCAGTTCCCAGCGGCCGTGGCGGGTGATGGGCGGCGGGGGCGGGGTGTCCTCGATGCGCAAGCTCGTGACCACGCCGACGACGACGGTCGTGATGGCGAGCGCGAGGAGGACGGCCAAGGCGGTGCCGACGAGGAAGCTGCTCATTGGGAGCGGGCGTGCCTCTCGGTGTCGCGGAGGAGATTGAGGAGGTTCAGGAGGTTCAGGAGGGTCGAGACGGGCGCGTTGCCGAAGTCGACGAGGAGGCGGCCCTCGACGGTGGTGCCGTTGGTGGCGGCCGATCCCCACTGGATGCCGAACGGGCGGCCCGCTTCGTGGAGTTCGCGGAGGAGCGCGGCGACCTCGGACTCGGTGTAGGTGCGGAGGACGGGGTCGTGGGGCGTGAGCGGGGCGGGGTGGTGGTGGTCTCTCACGCGGCGGCGTCCAGTGTGAGGTGGGCCGCCGGGCGAGGTACCAGCGCGTGAGCTGGTCCTTTTCCCAACGGCCTCCTCCCGAACCCGTCGTGCGGCGTTGACCGCAACGGGCTCTCCAGTGACGTCCGCGAAGTGCGCTTTCGCAGTCAACGTGGATGCCTTCATGGCAGGTCGGGCAGACCACGAGGGTCTTGCGCCGTCTCCTGGCCATGAGGGCGGCCCAGTTGGGTTGTTCCTGACCGTGGTGGTCGAGGTCGGCGAGCTTGCGGATCTGGTGGACCGCGATGTTCTCGGTCGCTCCGCAGAGCTCGCAGAAACCGGCCAACAGCCTTCTGACCAACTCGCGTTGGCGTGGTGCGGAGACTGCCCGGGCAGGATCGCGGTCTTTGAGGACCGCGGCCTTTCTGCGTTGAAGTGGGATCCCGCCGAACCTGGCGACCAGTGGCTTGCTGTTCGGGGCACGGGTGATGCTGACCTGGAGGCACTTGCGTGGCCCGACTGGGGTGTCGACGGTGGCCTTGTACTTGCGGGCCGTCTTCGACACGGTCGAGCGGTGCTTGTCCGCCAGGGAGCACAGCAGCGAGGACTGCATGACCCAGTGCAGTCGGCTCAGTCGGTGGACGTCGCCGGCCAGCAGGTAGTACTGGACGATCCCGCGATACCTGGCGCCGAAGATGCTGACGAGGTTGTAATCGTCGTGTTTGTACATCGACGGCTGGTGCGCGGGTTTCCCGCGTGCCAGGTAGGGTGCGCATTTGGCCTTGATCACGTCTTTCGGGACATGGAGGGCGATGGTTCCGTTCACCGAACGGCGGAGCCGTCGGCTTCCTTTCTTCCGTTCGGACCTCCGGTCGTCCCGCTGAGTCCTGATCTCGTAGCCGAGGAATCTGGCAGCTTGTGTTCTGGCATGGGTGACCAGGGTTTTCTCCTCGGACAGTTCCAGCTTGAGGTCGTCGCGCAGGAACTGCGTGAGGCGCTGTTTGATCTCGTCGGCTTCGGCCTTGGGTCCGGCGAACCCGAGGAGGGTGTCGTCGGCGTATCTCACATAGCGCAAGCGGCGGTATCCCGAGTCGTTCATGTCCTGACTCGGGAGAGAATGAAGCCGTTTACGCAGGGTATGGGCGCAGGCGCGGTCTTCGCGCCTGCGAGCACGCGCGATAGCCGCCTCGACCCTGCGATACTCGGGGTTCCTCGCCCTGAGTTTTCCTCGGGTGTACTCCGGCACGAGGACTTTCTCGACGAAGGTGTCCAGCCTGTGCAGGTAGATGTTGGACAGGATGGGCGACAGGACGCCGCCCTGTGGAGCGCCGCTCAGTGTGGCGTTCCAGTTCCAGTCCTCCAGGTATCCGGCTTTGAGCATGTTTCGTACAAGCCGCAGGAACCGGTTGTCGTGGATCTTCTCGGCCAGTGTTTCGAGCATCACCCGATGGTCGAGCGCGTCGAAGCACTGGGCAATTTCGCCCTCGATGAACCAGCTGGTCCCGGTCCAGGTCAGTGCCACGTCGCGCAGTGCGGTGTGGCAGCCCCGGCGGGGACGGAAACCGTGGGAGTGGTCGGAGAACTGCGGTTCGTAGTAAGAAGACATCTCATTTGGGTGGGTTGAGTAGACTCCGAGTGTGCTGATCGTTGAGCGGCTGGTGCCGGATGAGCTGTGGGAGTTGTTCCAGTTGGTCGTGCCGGACGCTCCGGTGCGCCCGCAGGGTGGTGGCCGGAGGCGCCACGGGGATCGCGAGGTGCTGGCGGCGATCGTGTTCGTCGCGACGTCCGGGTGCACCTGGGCCCAACTGCCGCCATGCTTCGGCCCGTCCGGCCCGACCGCCCATCGGCGGTTCACCGAGTGGAGCAGGGCCCGGGTCTGGGCCAAGCTCCACCGGGTGGTCCTGGAGGAGCTCGGCGCGCGAGGTGAGCTGGACTGGTCGAGGTGCGCGGTCGACTCGGTGAACATGAGGGCCCTGAAAAGGGGGAGCTGACAGGTCCGAATCCTGTCGATCGGGGCAAGTGCGGGTCGAAGATCCACCTGCTCACCGTACGTACCGGTTTACCCCTCTCGCTCGCGATCTCCGGGGCCAACCTCCACGACAGCCAGGCCCTGATACCGCTTGTCGACGCCATTCCGCCGATCCGCTCACGGCGCGGACCGCGACGCCGTCGTCCCGGCAAGCTGCACGCCGACAAAGCCTACGACCACCGCTTCATCCGCGCCTACCTGCGACGACGGCAGATCCCGGCCCGCATCGCCCGCCGAGGCGTCGAGTCCTCCCATCGCCTCGGCCGCCACCGTTGGGTGATCGAGCGCACCGTCGCCTGGCTCGGCGGCTTCCGCCGGCTGCACCGCCGCTACGAACACAAGGCCGACCACTTCGCAGCCTTCGCCAGCATCGCCGCGGCCCTCATCTGCATCCGACGGCTATCCAAATGAGATGTCTTCTAAGCCTCCAGCAGGAGACGCATCACCTCGCCGACCAGCTTGTCCGACCACGACGGCAGGCCCAGCGGCCTTCGCTTCCCGTTCTTCTTCGGGATGAAGACCCGCTTGACCGGCTTGAACCGGTGGTGCTCGTGGCGCATCGCGTCAATGACGCGTCCGATCTTCGCCAGCGACATGCCGTCCGCGGTCTCCCCTGTCGCCCCGGGTGTCATCGCCCCCTTGTTGGAGTAGATGCGCCCGTAGGCCATGAGATACAACTGCGGGTTGAACATCTGCCGATAGAGCTCGTTGCACGGCAGGCCCTGCCTGCCGCGTTCACGGAGGATATCAAGTACCGCTTCGGCGTTCTGCATTACGCATACCTCCCGGTCTCATTGATATCCGGTCACCTGTGCCCCTTGGCCCTGTGGACGGCTTTCCCGTCCTACCTGGCAGGTCGTGACTCCTGCGACTACTACGGGCACTCCGTCACCATGGGGCTCGCGCCCTTTAGGTGATCCCCTGTTCGTCCTGGTTGTACGTTTCTAGCGCGACTTAGGCGCCCCACTCATCTCCTTGAATACCCTCACTGGGCATCGTCCCGCTCCCCGGAGATGCACCGGTGTGCGAAAGTCAATACAGGGAGCGGCGCCGGTTTCGGATATCTTTCCGGCGGATCTATCTTTGAATCGACTGGGGATTGGGGTTCAGGTAATCCAGCTTTCGCCATATCGCGCGGGTCCCGCGATGCACCGTCCCTGATATCTGGACCCGGTCACCGCTTCACTGGCATGCTACGGTCCCCTTTGTCCTTCAACGCCAGGTAAGCCATCGGACCCAGGAATAACCTCCGAATTCCTCCCGGCTATACCGGGGATACAACCAGGCGCTTTCAGGGCGCACTCGTACCAGACGACCTTGCCGTTCTTGGTGGGGTCGGCGCCGAAGCGGTGGGTGAGGGCGCGGACGAGGTGGAGGCCCCGGCCGGACACCTCGTAGGGGCCGGAGGAGATGGGGGACTCGGGGAGGGTGGGGTTGTCGTCGCAGACGCACACGCGGAGGGTGCGGGGGAGGAGGGTGACGATGACCAGCGGCGCCTGGCAGCCGGCGTGCCGCCAGGCGTTGAAGTAGAGCTCGTGGAGTGCGAGTTCGGCGTCGTGAATGGTGTCCGGGGGCCAGCCGGAGGAGGTGAGGGCGCGACGCAGTTCTTTACGGGCGGCGGACCAGTCGGGCGGGTTGAAGGCACGCATAGGAGACCTCCGTGGAGAGAGGCAGGGGCAAAGGAAGCGAGTCGGCGGACGTGCCGCCGTGAGGGAGGCCAGACCTGAAACTGGCGGCTCTACGAAGCTGGGCAGCAGTCGCCTACCGCCCTCTCCAGCTATGAGACTTTGCTGCTCCCCGGGCTCCTTCAAGTGTCCAGCTACAGCGACACCATCCTCAGTGGTGACCAGAGGAAGGTCGAGTTCCGCCGTACCCGCCAACGGGCCGTAGGTGGTGAGGGGGCACTCCCCCTTCACTCCGTGATCCACGAAGCGGCGCTGCATACGCGATTCGGCGGCCCCGCGATCATGAGAGAGCAGTTGGACTATCTGGTCGAGCTGAGTGAGTTCCCGCACGTCACGATCCAGATCCTGCCGTTTCGTTGCGCCGAATACGTGTCCGCGGATACGTCGTTCATGATGGTGCACGGTCGGCACCGTGACCTGGACACAGTGCTGATGGAGCATCCCGATGGCTCGTCATACCTGAGTGATCCATAAGCCATCGTGGTCTATCGATCGAAGTTCGAGCGACTCAAGTCTCTCGCACTCCCGGAGCTGGATGCCTCACGCACTCTACGATCCAGAGTTGACCACGACTCCGGGGGACTGATCCAGCACATCCGCTTCAGCTCTAAGGAAGGCGCACATGTCACAGCTCAATTGGCAGAAGTCCAGCTTCAGCGGAGATCAGGCCAACTGTGTCGAAGTCCGTCCAGGGGCCGGGCTGGTCGAACTCCGCGAGTCCGACGACGCCGATGTCATCCTCCGTACCTCGCCGACAGCGTTCGCCGCCCTCCTCCGTTCCATCAAGACGGGCGAGTTTGACCACCACGCATGAGCCTTGTGGCGCCTCGCTCTCCCGGAGCGAGGCGCCGCCTGCCCTCCTGGCTGAACCCCCGGGCGAAGGTGAGGCACGCGCAGGAAGTCGACCGGGTCGACTTCCTGCGCGTGGACATCCGGCGGCGAGGGAGGAATCTCGACTCGGACGGCCGGGACTACGGCTTGACTGAGAGCACGTAGACCTTGACCGATTCGGTGCCCGGATGGATGACCATGATTCTCTGGTCGGGGCTCTTCATGCCGCTGTCCTCCACTGGAGCCGTCACACCCTTGTGTGGCTGCGAAAAGAGATCGATGGACCATCCGGTCAGTTTGAGGTTGCTGTCGGTGAACTCCATGACCACGGGGTTCAGCTGGGACTCGCTGAGCCCAAAACCGGCGAGGAACGGAGCGCACCAAGCTCCATGCAGGCTCGGCACGCCAGCTCCTCGCAGCTATCGGGCTACTGCCGGACGAATGGCTCGTCACCAGCATCGGTTACGGTCAGCTGCAGCCGCTCCTGGCCTTGGTGCTTGAAATAATGGAAGAACCTAACGCGCGTCAGGTTGCCGGTGGTGGAATTCAGCTTGACGTCCGCACCGGGTCCGGCATCATCCAGCGAATAGTGACGCCAAGTGCCGGTGAACGTCACTGCGGTGGGCGACTGCTTTCCGCCGCACGCGGCGGGGAGCAGGCTCACCTCCCCGAGCGTGCCACCGTCCAGGAACTGGATCGTGCCGACGCTCGACTTCCAGGCTCCGACGACGGGTGCCTGCCGTTCGCCCTTCGTCGTGGTACACGACACTGTCATCGGCAGGGCAAATACCAGCGAGACGCTCACGATGCGAAGCGCGCCATGGGCGCGCACCTGTCCCGGCCGTAAGGATTTGATCACCAGTACCTCCCTTCCAGACTCTGCTGGTCCAAGGATCTTGGCGCCGAGCTCCTGATGTGCAACACAGTATGGCCGCCCGCCACTGCACGGCGGGCGGCAGTGTTCCAGAGCCCCTGTCGGGGTCGGGTACCTGGTCCGATTCCCGCCGATGTGGACGTACGCGAGGCGAGGTTGAGGGGCTGTACTTGTGCGTATGGTATGGGTCGCTGTCGGGACGCTGCGGTGGGTTCCGCGCTCCAGTGACTGACTGAGACAGGGGCTCGTACGCGCAACGCGGCGGTCCCCGCCTCCATCCAGGAGGCAGGGACCGCCGCGTTGCAGGAGAAGCCACCCGACGGGCGCGGAAGGGATCTCGTTCCGAACAACCAGGGCTATGGCTTGCCTGACAACACGTAGACCTTGACCGATCCGGTGCCCGGATAGGTGACCACGATCTTCTGACTCGGACTCTTCATGTCGTTGTCCTTCGCCGGAGCCATCACCCCCTTGACGGGGAGTGACGGGTTGATGGACCACCTGGTCAGTTCGAGGTCGCGGTCAATGAACTCCATGGCCCCGGGGTTCAGCTGGGACTCGCTGACTCCCATCCCGGACAGGAACCGCCCCGAGCCTTCCCTCGTCGAGCGCCAGGGACACCCAGAGGCTACCGCCGCCGCCTACCTGGTGGTTGCCATGGGACACCTCCCTCGCGTCGGCCGTGACGGGGACGCCGTAGCGTTCCTGCCTCTCCCTGTTCGGGTCTCCGGTGATCGTCACGTCATGCCCCAATGAGGAGCCCGTGGCGGTGGACGCGGCCGGGCTCGCCGAACTCCTAGCGTCTGCTGCACTCTGACTCCCCGCCCCGCTCCCGCAGGACGTCATACCCAGGAGGGGCGCTCCCACGAGACAGGCGACGGTCAGTTTGAGTACGGCTCTCATTCGGCACTCCTTGCATCATGGCCGATCCGTCGAGCCTGCCGCAGTCTTCTTGAACGGGCTTGTCCGGAGAAGCGCCCAGCTCGACCTCCTACGGAGTGGAGCGGTTCCACGTGGGGGCGGAACGCGGAGTCGAGCGTGCCCCGAACCGATATCCCGGACGCTGTTGGCGAATTCGGGGGCTTACTTCGCCCCGTCGAGCGTGGCTCGGCGGGGCGAAGTGCTGCGAAGTGGCTGGTGCGGGTGTGGGCTCGGGGTGTGTCGGTGAGGTGGGCGTCGATGCGGGCGAGGTTGATCGCGGCGCCGGTGAGCTGGTGTTGCAGGCTGGTCTTGCGAGTCCTCGGTAGCGGGATCTGCGCAGGCCACAGCGTTGAACGCCCTGGGAGATGGTTCCTTCGACTCCCGCGCGGATCTTATAGCGTTCCTTCCAGTCATCCGTCTGCTGCAGGGCGCGGGCCTGAGCGATGGCCTGGTGCTCCTCGTGGTGGCGAAAGGTCAGTTGACGGTATTGCGCCTTCGGGGAGCCGACGCAGTCCCGAAGATGCGGGCAAGGCCGGCAGTGGGTGGGCAAGAACTTCACCCGGACCACGGGGGTGCCGCGGTGAGACAACGTCGGCTTCCATTAGCCGGTGGTCTGGCCGCCAGGGCAGGTGACCCGCCGGCTGTCCCAGTCGATGGTGAAGGCAGCCTGTCCGAAGGGCCCGCCCGCCGTACCCCCCCTGGGCGGTGGTGTCCGGTCCGATGGGGCCGTACAGTTCGATGCCGTACTCGGCGTGGGCGTTCACGATCTGGGCGCCGGTGGGGTACCCGGCGTCGACCCAGTGCTCGCCGGGCTGGCAGTCCCGTTGGGCCAGGGAGATGTGGATGTCGTCGGTCACCACGGTGTCGGGAACGGTGGCGAGGGTGGTGGCCACGTTGGTGACCAGGTTGGGGGCGTCGGGCTCGCAGGTCTCGGTGAGGTGGACCTTGTACCCGCCCCGGAGTGTGTCGCGTTTCACGCCGCCTCGCGCCTAAGGATCATAGGGCGTGACCAGGCGCTTTGCGCCCGGCGGCCGGTCTTTGGGGTCTCGGCGGGCCACCTCGCCGTCGACCAGGTGGAAGTGCTGGAGCCACACCTGCCGCAGGACCTCCACCTGCTCCAGCCTCCGCAGTTCCTGCGGTGCCCGGGGCGAGAACACGGCCGTGAGCAACCGCATTCCGTCCACCCCGACCCGCTGTCCAACCTCGTGCCGCTTGGTGCGCGCCTTGGGGAAGCGGGAGTCCTCGGCCCGGGGCGCGTAGTGCCGGAACCAGTCCAACTCGGCGACCTGCGCCGTCCAGCCGGGGGCGGTACGGGCGATCGCGTTCAACGCTGAGCGCATCGTCTCGGACACCAACTCCAGCCAGCACAGTTCTCGGGCTGCTGATAGGACGTGTGTGGAGCCGGTGCGGGCCCGGCCCGTGGTCTTGAGCAGTCCGTGTTCCCGGGCGGCGGTCAGGACGGCGTCCAGCACCTGTCGCCCGGCGTCCGCCTCGACCAGACGGTCCCTGAACTCCGACAGCAGCGAGAAGTCGAAGCCAGCGTCGTCGAGTTCCAGCCCGAGGGCGTATTTGAAGTCGATCCGGGCCCGCACTGCTTCAACGGCCTGGCGGTCGGTCAGCCCTTCCACGAACTGCAGGACCAGCACCAACGCCAGCCGCCCGGTGACCAGGCGGGCTTCCCTCTGGACGGGAACAGTCCGGCGAAGTCCTCGTCCCGGAACAGGACCCCCAGCTCGTCGCGGATCCGGATCGCCAGGCTTCCCTTGGGGAAGGCCGCCCGGGCCACCCGCACTGTCTCGGCCGGAATCACACCAGGCTCGCTCACACGCATCGACACCCACACCCCGCAAGACGAAACGTCGGTCTTCAAGACAAGTCTCGAAGACCGACGTCACTCACCGCGGCCAATCAGTCACATTCGCCAACAGCATCCCGATATCCCGGGCGGGGCACGCTCCATGCAGAACCAGGTTCGTCGGCTCGTCGCCGCCGTCGGGCTACTGCCGGACGAAGGGTTCCCGACCAGCCTTGGTGACGGTCAGTTGCAGTCGCTCCGGGCCGTCGCCCTTGTAGTAGACGAAGAACCTCTTGCATGTCAGATCTCCGGCGGTGGAGGTCAAGTCGACCGCTGCGCCGGGGCCGGCGTCACTCAACGTCTCGTGACGCCAGGTTCCAGTGAACGGCACCGCTACGGCTGATTCCTTCCCCTCGCACACGGCTGGGAGCAGGCTCACGTCCCTGAGCGTACCGTCGCCCAGAAACTGAATCGTGCCGATTCTCGACTTCCACGATCCGACGACGGGCGCCTCAGTTTCGCCCCTTGCCTGTGTGCACGAAGCCGCAAACGGCAGCGTGCACACCAGAGAAACCGCCGCAAGACGAAGCCTGCCGGGGGTGAGCACCTGCCCCGGCCTGAAGGATTTGATCACCTGGACTTCCTTTCGAAGTTGCGTTATTCGAAGTCACTGGGGCGGGCGTAGTCTCCGGTCGCCAGGTACTTCCGTGCCTCGTCGACGATCGTGCTCCTGAGCTGCGTGTCTGAGGCTCCGGGGTTCGCCGAAGCGATCTTCTCGCCCAGCTTTCGGCCGTATTCATTGTTCACCAGGTCGGATATGTGGTCGGCATAGTCGTGACCCTCCCTGGCGCCGAAGGCTTCATGGGCGTCTGCCACCATCTCTGCGTTCTGGCGCCCGTACTTGACCGTGATCATGGCTTGCCAGGCGAAATGGCGAAAGGCATTTGCCTCTTCGGTCTCTTCGCGACCGTACTCCTGCTGTTGGGCCCCTGCGGACCACCCCGTGATCTGCTTTACGTCGTAGCAGTCGAGCGCACCCATGTGGGCGCAGACCATGAGTTCGGACTTCTTGGCCTTACCAGTTGCGATCTCGTCGTATGGCTGTGCGCCCGGGATCTCCTTCTGTCCGGGTTTCGTCTCGTACTTGAAGTTGGTGTTCTTGCGGTAGTTCTTTTCCAGTTGCAAGCCGTAGTTCCTTCGTGCCTGCTTCTTCTCGTCCTCAATGCTGCCCGGCACGCTGCCAGCCCATCCCTTGCCCGGCTGGGAGCCCGTCGTCACCAGGAACTTGACGTATCCGGCCTGTCGCGCGGGTTCCTCCGCCTTGACCTGCTGGACGATCGCCTGGTACCTGGGGCCGTCGCCCTCGATCTTGGTGCCCATGTTGGAGCACTTGGCCATTCCGCTGGCACACTCCTCAAGAGCCATGCCGGTGGGATCGGCCATGTTGACCGGGTTGTTGTTGCTGTAGACGTAGGCGTTCCACTGCTGCGGGTCCGCAGGAAGGATCAGCGGGTCCGGGCTGAGAAAGCGGCCGGTGGCGGGTTGGTATTGGCGGGCGCCGAGGTTGGTGAAGCCGGTGGCGTCGTCCTTGAGGCCGTTGACGAAGCCCTTGTCGCCAGCCCACGGGGTGGGCAGGGAGCCGGGGCCGCGGAGGGCTCCGAAAGGGTCGGTGGCCCGGCGGGACTCGGCAAGGGAGTTGCGGTCGATGGACAGGGAGTTGGTGCCGTGGTGGTCGGCGAACTGGTAGGTGAGCTTGGTCGGGCCCTGGCGGACGAGGGTGATGCCGCCAGGGACGGTGTAGTAGCGGGTTCCGGTGGAGGCTCCACTACCAGTGTTGTAGCTGAGTTCGTCCCCGCCACCGAGGTTGACGGTGACCTTGCCGGGGTTGCGGCGGATCAGCTGGTTGCCGTCGGCGTCGTAGACGTAGGTCGTGGTGGCCGAGCCCTGGGTGAGTGAGGCGAGCTTGCCCTCTGCGTCCCAGGTCAGGGCCGCGCCATTGGCCGCGTCGGTCGAATTCCAGGTGGAAGCGCTCCACTTGGCCTGCCAGCCCGGCGTGTACACGGCGAAGTTGCCGTCGTCCTGGACGAGTGCGAAGTAGCCGCTGCCGTTGCCGACCCAGGTGTTGGACGACCACAGCGGGACGCGCTGGGGATCGTAGACGACGAAGTTGCCGTCGTCCTGCATGGTGGCCCACGCACCCGGGTGGCCCTGGGTGCCGGTCGACCAGACCGCTGTTCCGCTGCGCAGTGAGGTGAGGACGAGGTTGCCGTCGCTCTGCATGGTCAGCCGGCCACTGTTGGAGCTCACCGAATCGCCGGACTTGAGGACGGCTCCGGCCTTCAACTGCTTGCTTCCTCCAGGATTGGTGATCTTCGTGGTGTTGCCGGCGGCGTCGTACTGGTTTCCGCCTTGGTTGCCGGCGCTTGGTCCGAAGGTGCTCTTCGAGGTCGCCAGCGCGTGTGGACCGCCAGTGCCGCCGCCGGTCCCGGCCGCGGTGGTCGGGGTGTTGCGCGATCCGGGGGCTGGCGAGGTCTGCTCGACCTTCACGTCCTTCGTCGGGTCACCCGCCGGGTCGTGGTCGACCAGCTTGGTGCGGTTGCCGGTCAGGTCGTAGGAGTAGTCCTGCCAGTACGCGGCGCTGCCGCCGACCGTGGTCGTCGCCGGAGTCGCCGCTCCGCTGGTCGGTGTGGCGTTGGCGCAGGCGCCCTGTCCGGCGAGGGAGGGGGTTGGCTGGTTGAGCTGGCCTGTATCGCTCCACGCGGTGGTGAGACGCCCCAGATAGTCGTACGTGAAGCACTGGAGGTCGGTCGCGGCCGGGGTGTTGTTCGGGATGGCACGGATCGCGGTGATCCGCCCGGCCTGGTTGTAGGCGTAGGTGGTGTTCTGGACGCTGCCGTTCTCGCTCGTCTGCTTGTCGATGTACTGGTTCAGCACACGCCCGGTCGGCTCGTCGTAGGTGGTCGTCGCCACGATCTGGGTGCCCCACGGGTTCATCGTGGAACGGATGTTCCTTCCGTAGGCGTCCCAGTCCGCCTGGCGCAGGTAGACGTCGCCGAACCCACCCATGTCGTGCAGCAGGCCGTAGACCTCGTAGTTGTACGTGATCGACTCCGCCGCCAGGTCGCCGGCCGCGGCGCGGCCTTCCTGGACCATCGTCCCGGTGATCGGGTCGTACACCGCAGAGTAGTTGAAGGTCGCCTGGCCGCTCCTGCCGATCTCACTTCCGGGGATCGACACCGTGGTGGCCGTAGGCCGGTAGGCGTCGTCCAAGGCGGTGACGGCCTTGGTGTAGGAGCTGCCGGTGGCGCCGCCGACGTAGCGGGTCGAGCTTGCGGGCTGGCCCTTCGCGACGGTGTCGTAGGTGTATCCGGTGAGCTGGTTGGCCGGGCTCACGGAGCCGTCGTACGTCCCGGTCCTGCGGCCAAGCAGGTCGTACGTGGTCGCCACCGTCCGGTTCCGCGCGTCCTTGGCCGACGCGAGGCGACCGGCCGTGTCGTAGGCACGGGTGGAGACGCCGGTGTCCGGGTCGTCGGCGCGGACCTGACGGCCCCGCTGGTCGTAGCCGTAGCTCCAGGTGTTCCCGGCCGCGTCGACCCGGGTGGCGGGCTGGCCACCGGGCGTGTACGTGTAGGTCGTGACGTCGGCGTCCGCTTGGCTGCCGGTCGCGTTCGCCGTGCGGTACTGCCACACCTGGGAGGTGCGGCCGCGCGCGTCGGTGACCGTACTGGTCGCCGTCGCCCCGGTGGGCGGGGTCACGTCGACCCGGTCCGCGCCCGGGTACGAGGTGGTCGTGGTGCTCTGCAGCGCGCCCAGGGCTATGAACTGGGAGCTGGTGGGCCGGCCCATCCCGTCGAAGACGGTGTAGTTCTGGCCGGGTACCTGTGCGGCGGTCGGGTTGAACCGGACCGCCGACGGACCCGCCGTGTCGTCGTAGTAGCCGTTGAAGGAGCGGTTGGTGCGACCCTGCGAGTCGTAGAACGTGTCCGTGATCAGGCGCCCGTGATAAGCGGAGATCGCCGGATCGGACTGGGTCTGGACGACACGGCCGAGGCCGTCCATGATCTGTGCCGACACCGCGTACGTGCCGTTCGGCCTCAGCGTTCTGGAGGTGATCGACGACGGTGTCCCGGTGCCGTTCACCGCATAGTCGAAGGTGAAGTTCGCGGCTTCGCCGGTCGGGCGGCCCGGTGTCCACACTGCTTTCAGTCGGCCGAGGGCGTCGTACGACTGCGTTACCGTTCGGGCGTTCAGATCCGTCGTGGTGATCGGCAGTCCACGTGCCGGGTCCAGCATCACGGTCGTGTCGCGCCGGCCGCCCGCGTCCGGGGCACCCGCCGGAGCCGACGTCCCGGTCACCGTCCGGTTGGGCAGTTCACCCGCGTAAGCGGAGCCGTAGGTGGTGGTCGTCACCGCCCCATGGGGGTTCGACGCGTCGGTGACCGTCGGGTCGGTGGCGCTGATCGCGCGGCCATAGCCGTCGTACGCGACGGCGCCCGTGGTGGCCCACCTGGCAGCGCCGTCGGCCTCGAAGCCGTCGAGGACCTGAGCGCCGGTCGCTTCGCCCTTGGCCCCTGCGGAGCCGTGGGCCAGGCCGTCGTAGAGCGTCCGGGAGCCGGAGACGGTGTTCGCCGGAGTCGGAATCGTCGAGTCGGCGCAGGCGTTGGCGCCGGAGACGGTCAGGGCCTCGGACACCAGGCCGGTCATCTGGGTGTTCGCACCCGTTGCGTACCTGTTGCGGACGCACACGTCCGGTGTGCCGCCGGCGGTGCTGAGCTTGGTCTTGACCCGGTTCCCGTACGCCGGGTCGGTGGTCGTCACCGTCGACGTCGTCCGGGTGCCGGTGCTGGTTCGGCTGGTGGTCGTGCTGGTCGACGTGGTCGAGGCGTAGCGGGCCACGAGGTCCGGCAGACCGGTCCGCTTGTGGGTGGCCGTGTCGAACGGGCCGGTGCTGGTGTTGACGGTGGAGCCCTCGGGCGCTGTGGCGTCCGCGTTCGCGTAGACGTTGCTCTCCAGGACCCGTCCAGACAGGTACTCGTAGTCGGGCTTCGCACCGCTCGTCGGGCCGGCGACAGTTGGGTGCTTGGCCGTTCCGTGGCTGTCGAGGTCGCCGTCCATACCCTGGTGGTAGCTGGTCGAGGTCTTCGACTTGGCGCCGTCGTTGCCGGAGCCGGTGATCGCGGTGACCTTCGCGTAGCCGCGGAACTGGTCCCAGGTACGGGTCGCGCCGTCCGCCAGGGGGGCGTCGTTGCGGTGCCACGCGGCCGGGCCGTACTCGTAGGCCGTCACCTTGGTCAGGGCGCCCGCAGTGAGGTTGGAGTTCGGGTCCACGGTGACCGAGGCCACCGGGTATCGCAGGAACCAGTCGTCCGCGTACCCCGCCACTCCCGTGTCCCACCACTTCACGTTGTAGCAGGACATCGTGTTGGCGTCCGCCGACGGCGGCATGGTGCCGTTCGTACGCTGGCACGAGTCCTTCAGGTACTCCACCGCGATCGTGCCACCCGTCTCGGTGGTGATCATCTCGATCCTCGGCCGGTTGTAGCGCGGGCGCGCCGGGGTCAGGCCGTCGACCCGGTTGGGCAACATCACACTGGCGAAGGTCACTTCGGGCAGAGGTAGTTCACCCTGCCCGCCGAAGCTGTCCTTGCCGGTGCGCTTCACGGACTTGAGCCACGGGATCTGCGTGTTCTCCGCCGCGTTCTCCGGCTTCTTGAAGGTGTGCGTCAGCTCATACCTGTCCACCGGGCGGTACGTGCCGCCCGAACGGATCGACGTCGTGATCGAGTTCAGCCACCTCGTCGACCAGTAGCTCGGACCGACGTTGCTGCAGGTGCCGGGCTGGGCGCACTGCTTGTCCATCGGGACGTCCGGCCAGTTGGAGGCGTTGGCGGAGGTCCGCTGCGACGGGTCGCAGGCGACAGTGCCGGAGACACACCGCTCGAGCGACTCAAAGTCGATCTTCGACGCCGACTGGTGGGTGCCGTTCGCGTTCAGCTGGTCGGACAGCAACTGGCCGTAGCCGATCGAGGCGAGGACGCCGCCGCGCGTGTACTCGGTGTTTACCGCCGAGCTGCGGTTCTGGCCGCCGCCGCGTGCGTACCAGTTGGTTTCCGGTTCGTACGTGTACGTAATCAGGTTGCCGTGCACGTCCACCACGTGGTCCAGGTTCCAGCGCCACGCCGTCTGGCAGAACGAGCCCTTGCCCTTCGCCGCTTCGTAGCACGGGTCTCCCGCGTTCGGGGAGTACACCGGGACGGTCCACGCCGACTTGTTCTCCGGGCCGACCGACGAGGCCCCGCCAGACGCCGTCGGCAGGTGGTTCAGGCCGAAGTAGTAGGCCGTCCCCGCGGTGTCCGTCACTTTCAGGTAAGAGCCGTTCCACGTGCCGTTGTTCGCGCCCGTCAGGAACTCGATCTTCGTGCCGTCGTCGCTCTTCAGTCGCCAGGTGCACTTGGATTGCTCGTTCGCGGCGGTCCCGGAGACACAGGAGGCGTCGTCCGGCACGAGCTCGCCCGAGTGGCCGCCAAGCGACAGGGTCAGGTTCGCCCCGCTCCAGCACAGGTCGCCCGAGCCTGCGATGCCCGCCTTGTCGCAGGGCTTGTAGGAACGCTCGACGAAGCCTGAACCCAGGTCCCAGCCGTCGCCGATCCACGACGCCTGAGCGTTGGTCGAGGAGGTCTTCCCATCCACCGAGGCGGAGTCGTATCCCAGTGCCAGCTGCGGTGCCGTGCCCCCCAGCGTCGGTGGCGACTGGATCGGGTAGCTGTACGTGAACGACCCCGACGAGCTGCCCGCCGTCCAGGCCTGGCTGGATGACAGGGGCGTCGCGCTGTACGTACCGAGGCCGCTCGACGGCGTGCCCTCCGTCGCGAGCACCGTCGGTGCGAGACCGGCCGCCGGGGCGGCGACCGCGTCGGTGGGCGCCGCGTCGGCGGATTTCGTCGCTGCTTTCTCGTTCGTGGTCGGCGGGCCGGCCACCGCGGGTAGCTCGACGTCCGCGACGAGCTCGTGCGCCTGCACGTCGTAGTGTGATGGCACTGGTGTCCGCGTCAGGCAGCCGTCGGCCTCCGGAGTGGTCAACGAACAGGCCGGTAGCGACACCAGTCGTGCCCGTTCCGCGAAGTCACCGCCGAGGCCGACGCTCGTCAGGTCCAGGCCCACGCGAACCTTCGTGGCGTCAGCCTGTTCCGTTCGCGACAGCGACACCAGCGTGCCCTGCACGCCTGCCGCGGCGGCGGTCTTCGCGTCGGCGATGCTCACCCTTATCGGCGGATTCGCCACCGCGCCAGCCGTAGTGGCTTCACCTGCCGACGCGACCGGGGCCAGCCAGACCGGCAGCTCGCCCGCTTGCTTCGACGCGCCCGCCGCCGACTCCTCCACCTCGACGCCGTCGGAACGCTTGCGCACGGCCTTCGAACCCGCAGGTGGAGCTGCCTCCAGCCACGCTACTGCGGAACTCGCCGCCGGTTGTGGCTTCACCGTCGGCGGCACCCAGTCGGGAGAGCCGGTCCTCGGGGGAGCCGACTTCGGCCTCTCCGCCTTCCCCTGTACCGAGGCCGTCCTCGGCAAGGGAGTGTTGGGCGGCGACCAGATACGGTCCTTGTCCTCCGGTGCGGCCGCCAGCGCTGGTGCCGCCGGCGCGACCATCGCACCCAGCAACGCCAACGCACTCACGAAGGCCACACGGATCCCGCGTTGTCCTGGTGGGGGTGCACCCCTCCCGACCGGCCGGATCGAACCTGCATGACGAGCAGTCACTGATACCCCCACAAGAGCTAATCACATCTCAGTTCGAGTGTGAACACTCGAATGTGGCGGACAGTAGGGCGTCGCCTACGGTGCGGTCGAGTGAATTGTCGATCTATCGGCGCAGTGACCGACGTCACATCAATGGCAAACTGGTTCGCGCGCATCCAAACCGCGCAAAGCGGCACGGTAATCGGATTGACGAACCACTTGCTCGTGCGGGAGCTTGCCTGGCGACCTCTGCTCCAGATCTTCGCAGATCGCTCACGAGCAGCCGATTCGTCACTGCGTGGGGGAACTTCACCAATGCCTGCCGCTCCGCCCGGGCACCGCTCCGGCGCGCACCTTCGAACCGTCATCCCGTCACCGCGCGCGTGCGCTGCGGCCGTCGGACTCGTCCTCGCCCTGACCTGTGCGGCGCCCGCGGCGTTCGCCGCAGACTCCGCGCCCACCATCGCCAAGCCTGCCCTCGGCACGATTCCGCCTGCCCTGGCCGACACCATCGCCGCCGCCGATGCCAAACGCGCCGCGGCCAAGCCTGCGGTCACTGCCGCTGACAAGGCCATAGTTCAGGCCAAGGCCACGAAGCAGTCCGTCCCCGTTCCCGAGCTCACGGACGAGTACAGCGAAACGGTGGCCACCCCCGAGGGCCACCTCTCCCGTACGCAGCACCCCGAGCAGCAGCGGGTCAAGCAGCAGGGCGGGAACTGGGCCCCGCTCGACGCCACGCTCGTCGTAGACCCCGGCGGCGGCTACCGGCCCCGCACCGCCGCCTCCGGCGTGCACCTGTCTGGCGGTGGCTCCGGTCCGCTCGGGACCCTCACCAGCTCCGACGGTGAGACTCTCGCCATCGACTCGCCGTTTCCCCTCACCACACCCGCCCTCGACGAGGACGGTGACGGCCTGATCTACCCCGAGGTGGCGGCGGGCGTCGACCTCAAGGTCACCGCCGACAAGTTCGGGGGTATCAGTACTGTTCTCATCGTCAAGACTGTCGAGGCCGCACGGAATCCCCGACTCAAGACGATTCGCTTCGGCGTCAGCGGCAAGGGTGTCGCCGTGAAGGCCGACGACGCCGGCAATCTCACCGCCACCACCGCGGGCGGAGTCACTCGCTGGCACGCTCCCACACCTCAGATCTGGGACAGCACCGGCAGGGTGGCCGAAACACCCGCGACCGTTGCAGGTAAGTCCGTCGACGGACCCCTGAGCCAGGCGGCGCCGGCCCAGCAGGACGGCGAGGGCGCCGCCGGTGTGCCCAGCAAGTCGGGCATGGCCAGCAGCGCGGACGGCCCGGCCGCCGGAGCAAGGGTCGCCACCATGCCGACCAGAGCCACTGGCGACGCGATCGAGCTGACGGTCGACGACTCGGTGCTCGGCAAGGGACAGGGCCCCTGGTTCATCGATCCGAACTGGATTCCCGACCGCCGTGAGGGCAACGCCTGGACCTGGACCCAGCAGGCATACCCGGGAACCCCCAACTTCGGGAGGACCACCGCAACGCACGGCCAGTACGCTCGCCCGGGCGTCGGTTACCAGGGGTTCCAGACCGCCAAGGGAATCGAGCGGTCGTACTTCCAGTTCGACACCCGCGGATATGGCGGCACGGTCGTCAACAGCGCGACCTTGTGGATGTCGGAGTACGAATCCTCGGACTGGTCCTGCACCACCAAGTACTGGGTGGACTTGTACCTCACCGGTCCCATCGACAACGGGACCACCTGGTCGAACTCACCCGGTGTGGCGGGAGGTCGGATCGGTGAGGCAGCGGTTGCGGGCTCGGGCGCCCAGGACTGCCACGACAACGTGCCATTCTACTACGACATCACATCGACCTTCCGCGATTACGCGCCGTCGCGTGACACCTTGACCTTCGGGCTGTTCGCTCGCAACGAGTCGGACCGGATGGCCTTCAAACGGCTGGACTACCGGCCGGTGATCACCGTCGACTACGACCGCGCCCCCGACACGCCCACCAATTACTATGCCTCGCCGGCACCGGGTAGCGCAGTCCCGTGGGCGGCGAACCAGGGATGCGACGGTTCCTCGCTCGCCTGGATGAGCGCCGGCAGCGACTTCAACGGCGCGGTCACGCTCAATGCGACGGTGCACAGTCCGGTGCAGAGCACCCTCTTCTCCTGGTCGCACATTTGGGACTACAGCCTTCCCAATGCGCCTGATGTGGCCGAGGGCTACTCCGGGGAGGTCGGAAACGGCGGCAACGCGGCGTTTGGCATTCCCGGGCACGTCATCAAGGACGGCCACGTATACGGCTGGAGCACGCACGCCACCGACAAACTCATCGGCATGTCCAACTCGACCCCGACCTGCCGGTTCGGTGTCGATCTGACGCCCCCGAGCATCAGCGTGCCGAACGTGTACAGCGTGCTGTCGGACGCGGAGTTGGTCGACCGGTTCCCGCCCTCCGGTAACGGCCAGGCGACCAGGAAGAGGTCGGGTGAGTGGGGCGTCGTCCCGTTCGACGCAGTCGACACCGCCCCGGACGGTGGTACGCCGTCCGGGGTCGTCTGTGCCCGCTTTGCCTGGGACCCGCAGTTCAGCGGCGCCCAGTGGCAGTGCGGTAGCAATCTGCCCCAGGGCGGTATCAACGTGCTTCCCGGCCGGTGGGGAACCAATATCGGCTACATCCAGGTCATGGACAACGCCAGGAACGTCTCACCGGTGGCCCAGTACGCCTTCTACGTGCCGTGGAATCCGGACGGTCCGCCGCCGGTCTTCGGCGATGTCACCGGAGACAGCGCACCTGACCTCGTCACCCCCGACCAGGCCGGCGACCTGCGCGCCTACACCGTGCCCGGCAACCCGCTCGCCAAGACGCCGGCGGCGGCCCTCGTCGCCAAGCGCGCCGACGCGCCGGGCGGACAGGGATGGGGCACCATCCAGACCACCCACCGCGGCACCTTCACCGGCGGCAACAATATTGACGACCTGATCGCCCACGCGCCCGGCGACAAGAACCTCTACCTCTACGGCAACCCCGGCAACACCGGCTACTACGGGCGGGTCGACTCCAAGATCCTGCTGGAGAAGCCGAGGTGCGCGGTCACCGCCACGGAGGACTGCTCCTGGAGGACTGCGGCCGGTTACAACGCGGCCGACTGGTCGAGCACCCGGCGCATCGCCGCCCTCGGCGACCCGGTCAGCACCGACCTCGACTACAAGCTGCAGTTCAGGAACAAGAGTGGCCTCCTCACCGTCGAGAGCACCGACAACGGCAACGACGCGGCTCTCTGGTACTACCCGGCCACGGGTTCCAACATCCTTGGCAAGCCGGTCCGTCTGGCCGCCTCCGGATGGAAGGACAAGGAGCTCATCACCCCGGGAGACTGGGGCAAGCAGGGCCACCCCGGCCTGTGGACCCGGAACCTGGAGCAGGCTCCCGACGGCCTCAGGGGCGACCTGATCGCCCACACGTTCAGCACGGGCACCGTAACCGCCACCGACAAGTACGGCGCTCCTGTCACGGACGCCAACGGTCAGACCTTCACGGTGCCGACGCTCGCAGGGATCGCCACCTCGGGCAACATCGGCTCGGTACCGGTCGACAGCTGGCCGACCCTGGGCTCGGACGGTGACCTCACGGGCAAGGGGTCCCCGACCCTGTGGGGCAAGCAGGCGAACGGACAGGTCGACATCTGGTGGGGCGGGACCGTCGATCCAGGTACCTCCACCCCTGGCTTCGCCTGGCACGCCGGCCCGGAGAAGAGCGCCGACACCTCGGTGAATCCGCTGTGGTACGCGCTGGACGGCAGCACCGCCACAGGCCAGAACACCGTGGACACCAACCTTGTGAACGCGCTCTACCCGAACACGTTCAGTCGCACGGTGGACCACAGCGGCGCCGCCGACAGGGCCACCGTGTTCGACGGCGCGTCGACCTTCTACCGCACCACCAGCCAGCCCGGCATCGACACCACTCAGAGCTACACCGTCGCCGCCTGGGTCAAGCTCAATAGCACCAACGGCTACCAGAACGTCGTCAACCAGACCGGAAGCGAGCGCAGCCCCTTCTACCTCCAGTACTCAGCTGCGTTTGGCAGGTGGGCGCTCGTTCTGCCGGGTGAGGACTACGCCAACACCGGCTCCTACTACAGCGCCGTGGACGACCACGACCCACAGCTGGGCGCATGGACCCACCTGGCCGGTACCTACAACGCCCAGGCCGGGACGATCACCTTGTACGTCAACGGCCGGGCCACCGGCGCGACGCAGGTGCCGAATACCTGGCGGACCAACGGAAGCCTGAACATCGGCGGCGAGGCCACCAATCGCTTCGGTGGCCCCACGGGCCTGTTGAGCGGTGCGATCGGCGACGTCCGGTTCTACCCCTACGCGTTCACCGAGCAGCAGGCGAACAGCCTGGCCACCACGAACACGCACGCCCAGATCCACAGCTCCTACAACCCCCAGAAGTGCATGGACGACTTTGGTGGCGCGGTCGGCGGCTTCGTAGCCGTCTACGACTGCTGGAACGGTGACTCCCAGCACTTCACGCTGACGGCGGACCACAAGATCAAGGTTCGAGGTAGTGGCGACCGGTGCCTGGGCATCGCCGATAAGCCGGCGCAATGGGGCTCCAAGATCCAGATTCAGGCCTGCAGCGGCGTCGACCTGGGCCAGACCTGGGTCAGGCGCTTCGACGGGGCCCTCTACAACCCGGCCGTCGACAGCTGCCTCGAACTACCCGGCTGGAACACCGGGAACGGCACGGGGATCGGCATCTGGCAGTGCACCGGCAATCCGAACCAGCGCTGGTTCGCCTTGGCTCAGGTGACTGCCTGACGCTCCAACAGAACAGGTCGACGCGTGAGCAGTCGACATGACTTGTGGCCCTGGCCTTCTTCCGAGTGTTCGTTCGGAGGGAGATCAGGGCCACATCGTCTGCTGAGCGAGGTGTCGTGTGCGGGGGAAGTCGGGCGGGCCGACTTCCTAGGAGGGGGCTGTTCCGTCTTCGGCGGGTGCTGCGGCGGCGTCGAGGCGGCGGACGAGTTCGCGCAGGGCGCGGAGTTCGCGGTCCAGTGCGCGGGCGCCCTCGACGGTCAGGGCGACCCAGGTGCGCGGCCGGCGGCCGGCGTAGCCCTTGGTGACCGTGACCAGGCCGGAGTCCTCCAGGACCTTCAGGTGCCGGGACAGGTTGCCGTCGGTGAGGCCCAACTCCTGTTTGAGGAAGCCGAACTCCACGCTCTCGGCCTCGCGGGCGACGGTCAGGACGCCGAGCCGGACCCGCTGGTGGACGGTGTCGTCCAGGTCCAGAGTCGGGTGCGGCCGCTCGGCCGTGTCCTGGTCCGCGCCGCCGGTCGCGGCGGGCGCCTCCGCATCGTTCATGCCGTGACCGTACTCGATGCCCCGCCGCCCGCCGGCCGGGTCCGGGCGGCCCGCCACTGGGCGGTCCCGGCCGCGAGCAGGATCGCCGCCAGCAGGAGCGCCTTGGGCTGCGGGCCGTCGATCCACCGCGATCCGTCGGTCTGGACCCACGGCAGCAGCGAACTGCCCCACGGTGCCGCCAGATAGGCGGTGAGCAGCAGGGCGTGCGCGAGGCCGGCGAAGGCGACGACCCGGTTGCGCTCGACGACGCCGAGGGCGACCAGGCCGATGCCGACCAGGTACCAGGGCGAGGCGTAGTTGTTCCCCAGCAGGCTCAGGAAGAGGCTCTGGCGGCGCATGGTGATCAGCAGGAGGAGCACCCCGAGGACCGCGACGCTCCCGAGGGCGACCGGGCCGAGCCATCCGGCCCGGTGCGGGACCACGCCGCGTTCCTCGCCGCGCAGCCGGTACCAGCGGGAGAGCCCCAGCCAGGTCAGCGGCAGGACCGCGTACCAGGTACCCCAGGCGAGGAAGCGGATCGCCGAGCCGAGGAACTCGTCGGCCTCGCAGCCGCCGCCCGCGCTGTGGCTGACGCAGAGGCCGGTGAGCTCCGCGTAGGCGAAGGCGGGGTAGGAGATCAGGCTCCGTGCGCTGGAGCCGAAGTTGAACGCGTGCCTGGCGACCGGCACCGCCAGCAGCGCGAGCGTGCCGAAGAGCAGCAGTGGCACTCCCGAACCGCTCAGCCGGGTGCGGGTCCGCGCCCGCAGCCCTTCCGCGTCGGCCAGCAACCGCGCCGCGTCGTTCGTCGTGACCGTGTCGACCGTGTCGATCGTGCTGATCGGTTCCATGCGCCACCCCTCGTTCGCATCCACCGCGCCGACTGCGCGGGTGGGATCCCCCCGGTGAATGAACTTTGCATCGCAAAGTAGATGGCGGTCAAGAGTTCACGCTGATCCAAAGCTCAAGGGTGCCCGAGAAGGCAGAAGGGGCCCGCCGCGAGGTGCGGCGGGCCCCTTCCGGGTGGGTCAGCGGGTGGCGGCCAGGGCCTCCAGCAGGCGGTCCAGGGAGGTGCCGAGGCCCCAGCGGGCCGCGAGGTCCTCCAGGGTCATCGGGTCGAGCGGCTCCGAGGGGAGGGCGGGGTCGAACGCCGGGAGCGGGGCGTCGGTGGCGACCCGCACCACGGTCGGGGCGACGTCCAGGTAGGCGGAGCCCTCGACCAGGTTGCGCCGCCGGGCCGGGGTCAGGCGCGAGCCCACGTCCAGCGCGGCGGCGCGGATGCCGGCCAGGTCGCCGTACTCGTGGATCAGCTGGGCGGCGGTCTTCTCGCCGATGCCCTTGACGCCCGGCAGGCCGTCGCTGGCGTCGCCGCGCAGTGCGGCCATGTCCGCGTACCGGTCGCCGCGCACGCCGTACTTCTCCTGCAACAGGGCGTCGTCGGTGACCTGGAGGTTGCCCATGCCCTTGACCGGATAGAGCACGGTGATCGCGCGGGCGTCGTCCACCAGCTGGAACAGGTCGCGGTCGCCGGTGACGATCTGGACCGGGCCGGTGGCGCCGGCGGTGAGGGTGCCGATCACGTCGTCGGCCTCGTAGCCGGGGGAGCCGACCCGGGCGATGCCGAGCGCGTCCAGGACCTGCTCGATCACCGGGACCTGCGGGGAGAGGTTGTCCGGCACCTCCTCCTCGCCGTTCTCGGCCGCCTCGGCGAGCCGGTGCGTCTTGTAGGAGGGGATCAGGTCCACCCGCCACTGCGGGCGCCAGTCGGCGTCCATGCAGGCGACCAGCTGGTCGGGCCGGTGGTCGTGGACCAGCCGGGCGATGAAGTCCAGCAGGCCCCGGACGGCGTTGACCGGCTCACCCTGCGGCGAGCGCAGGGTGTCCGGTACGCCGAAGAAGGCCCGGAAGTAGAGGCTGGCGGAGTCGAGCAGCATCAGGCGGGGTGCGGTCACGCCTCCGATCATGCCGTACCGGGCGGACAGCCGGCCGGTACCGGTGCGCGCCGGTCGGCGCGCACCAGCGGGAGCCGGCGGCGGGGCTGGTTCGGCGGCGGGTCCGGGCGGGCGGGGTGCCGGACCGGCTCAGTGCTTGTGCGGACCGGCGCGGTGGACGGGGCCGTGCGCGTCCGCGCAGTGCTCGGGGACCGGACCGCCGGGGGTGGTGATCTGGAGCAGTGCGCCCGCCTCGTCCTCGCCGACGTGGTCGACCTGGAGGGTGCTGTGCGAGATCCCGTACTCCTTGGAGAGCTTGCGCTGCAGCTCGCGGCGGACGGCGTGGCAGTCGCCGCCGGGGGTGACGAGGATGTGCGCGGACAGGGCCGGCTGGTTGGAGGTGATCTCCCAGATGTGCAGGTCGTGGATCTCCTCGACCAGCGGCTGGGTGACCAGCCGGTCCGCCACCGCGTCCGGGTCGATGCCGGCCGGGGCGGCTTCGAGGAAGATCCGCCCGGAGTCGCGGACCAGGCCGATGCCGGCCTTGAGCATCAGCGCCACCACGATCAGCGAGGCGATCGAGTCGGCGCGGACGAAGCCGGTGGTCACCACGATCAGGCCGGCGACGGCGGTCGCGATGAACGCGTAGAGGTCGGTGAGCACGTGCTGGAAGGCGCCCTCGACGTTGAGCGAGCTGCGGTTGGCCTTGGACATGCACCAGGTGGCGGCGATGTTCACGACGATCCCGACCAGCGCGGTGACCAGCACCAGCGAGCCGGCCACCTCCGGGGGCTCGAACAGCCGGGTGATCGCCTCGTAGCCGAGCCAGGCGGAGAGGATCAGCAGCGTCACGCCGTTGGCCTGGGCGGAGAGGATCTCCGCGCGCTTGAGCCCGTAGGTGTAGCCGCCCCGGGCCGGGCGGGCGGAGAGCCGCATGGCGATCAGGGCGAGCACGATCGAGGCGGCGTCGGTGAGCATGTGCGCGGCGTCCGAGATCAGCGCGAGCGAGTGGGCGGCGAAGCCGACCACCACCTCCCCGGCCATGAACACCACGATCAGTACGAGTGCGCTGACCAGCCAACGGCGGTCCGCGTCCGCGGCCACGCCGTGCGAGTGGCCGCCGTGGCCGCCGTGGGTGTGGCCGCCGTGCGCCTGCTTGTGGTCATGAGCATGATCATCATGGTGCTCGTGCCCGGCCATCGAAGTCCTCTCCTGGACGTGCGGGGGTGGGGGGAAGGGGGCGCGACTGCCCTGCATCCGAAGTGAACCTCAGATCGAACGAAGATCCAAAGGCTGCATTGGAGACCGTTGTCATTGCCGTGCCGTAACCCCCGTCCGGTATCGTCGCGCCGCCGTCGAACGGGGGAGTCGCACATGGGCGTGACCGGCCGGGTGAGCCTGGGTGAGATAGCCCGGGAGTGGGGACGGATCGGGGTGCTCGGCTTCGGCGGACCGCCCGCACACATTCTGCTGCTGCGGCGGCTCTGCGTGGAGCGGCGCGGATGGCTGACGCCGACCGAGTTCGAGGACGGCATCGCGGCGACCAACCTGCTGCCCGGGCCGGCCTCCACCCAGTTGGCCGTACTCACCGCCGGCCGGCTGCGCGGCACCCCCGGCGCGCTGGTCGGCGGGGTCTGCTTCATCGCGCCGGGACTCGTGCTGATCCTGGTGCTCGCGGCGCTCCTCCTGGCCGGCGACCCGCCGCTCGCGGTGCTCGGCGCGGCGGCCGGTGCCGGCGCGGCCGTTCCGGCGGTCGCCGTGCAGGCCGCGACCTCGCTGGTCCCGGGCAGCTTCGCCCGGGCCGGGCGGGAGTGGGCCGCCCGCACCCGCTGGGCCGGGTACGCGGCGGCGGGCGCGGCGGCCGCGATCGTCACCGGGCCCTGGCTGGTGCTGGTCCTGATCGCGGCGGGGCTGGCCGAGACGGCGCTGCGCGGACGGCCGGACCGGCTGTCCGGCGACCGGCGGCCCGGCGACCGGCCGCCCGGCCCGGCAGCCGCGCTGCCGCTGGCCGTCGGGCTGCCCGCGCTCGGCGGGCTGGGCGCCGTGGCCTGGGTGGCGTTCAAGGTGGGGGCGCTCTCCTACGGGGGCGGCTTCGTGATCATCCCGCTGATGCGGGACGACGCGGTCAACCGCTACCACTGGATGACGGACGGACAGTTCCTCAACGCCGTCGCCCTCGGCCAGGTCACCCCCGGCCCGGTGGTGCAGACCGTCGCGGTGGTCGGCTACGCGGCCGCAGGGCTCGTCGGTGGGCTGCTGGCGGCGGCGGTCGCCTTCGCGCCGTCGTTCCTCTTCGTGATCGTCGGCGGACGCCACTTCGACCGGCTCCGCGCCGACCGGCGGGTGCAGGACTTCCTCACCGGCGCGGGGCCGGCCGTGATCGGTGCCATCGCCGGATCGGCCGTGCCGCTCGCCGCCGCGCTGGGTCACGTCTGGCAGTGGGGGGTCCTGGCCGGGGCGCTGCTCTGGCTGGTCGCGGCCCGGCGCGGCGTGGTGCTCACCCTGCTGGCCGCCGGAGCGGCCGGCGTGCTGGCGGCGGTCGCCGATCTGCCAGTGGCGTGAACCCTCCCGAGGGGGCTCACCCGACCGGGTGACGCCGGTTTGCGCGCCCCCGTGCGCCTGCGCAACGATCGGCGCCCGTGAAGATCACTACGGCGGAGGCCGTCCACTGGCTCGTCGAACTGGAGCCCATCGCCGCCGATCTGATGAACCGTCACCTCGCAACGGCGCGCGAATGGTTCCCGCACCAGTACGTGCCGTGGAGCCTCGGGCGGGATTTCGACGGGCCGCTCGACGGTGAACCCTGGCGGGCCGAGCACTCCACGCTCGCCCCGGCCGTCCGCTCCGCCCTGGTGGTCAACCTGCTGACCGAGGACAACCTCCCCGGCTACCACTGGACCATCGCCGCGCAGACCTCCCGCGACGGAGCCTGGGGGGCCTGGCTGCACCACTGGACCGCCGAGGAGGACCGGCACGCCGCCGCCATCCGCGCCTACCTGCACGCCTCCCGCGCCGTCGACCCGATCGCGCTGGAGCGCGCCCGGATGGCCCAGGTCGCCACCGGCACCCTCCCCGAACCGGACGGCGTGCTCGGCCTGGTCGCCTACGCGGCGGTGCAGGAGCTCGCCACCCGGGTCAGCCACCGCAACACCGGCCGGCTCAGCGGCGACCCGGTCTGCGACCGGCTGCTCACCAGGGTCGCCCAGGACGAGAACCTGCACATGGTCTTCTACCGCGAGCTGCTGCGGGCCGCCCTGGCGTCGGACCCGGACCAGGTCCTGGTCACCCTCGACACGACCGTCCGCGGCTTCGCGATGCCCGGCCAGGGCATGCCCGGCTTCGCCCGGCTGGCCGGCGAGATCGCCGTCGCGGGCGTGTACGACCTGCGGGTCCACCACGACGAGGTGCTCGTCCCGCTGCTCCGCTCGCTCAAGGTCCTCGAACTGACGGGACTCGGCCCCGCCGGCGAGCAGGCGCGCGACCGGCTCGCCGGGTACCTGGAGCACCTCGACGCCAGGGCCTCCCGGTTCGTCGAGCGCCGGGACGGGGGGCTCGGCCGCCGGGCCCGGCGCC